>JBDKKX010000061.1:0-15251 GCA_039795795.1 Bacteroidota bacterium
TTTAATCCTAATTCCAACGTATCCCAATTTAATCCTAATTCCAACGTAAGTCATTAGACAAAATTAAAACGTACAACTTGACGCAAGTTGCAAACTTGCGTCAAGTTATAACTATTTGATAATCCATATTTTAAATCATTTTAGTTCGTATCCTTTTAATTTGTCCAAGCACTTATAATCCTACAAATCCTACAAATCAATCCGATTTAATCCCCCAAAAAAAACGTCGAATACCCTCCAATTAGGATTAAATTGGGATACGTTGGAATTAGGATTAAATCGGATTTTTTTAGGATTAAATCGGATTGATTTGTAGGATTAAATCGGATTGATTTGTAGGATTTATAGAATTTGTAGAATTATAATCCTACAAATCCTACAAATCAATCCGATTTAATCCTAAAAAAATCCGATTTAATCCTAATTCCAACGTATCCCAATTTAATCCTAATTCCAACGTATCCCAATTTAATCCTAATTCAATTGCAGCGCGCAATATCCCAGATTCAACAGCAAAACAAGCAACGCAAGTCCTCCAATCCATTTCACAAAAGCAGGTATTGGGTCATTCCGTTCCCCGCCACCCATTGCCCGATGCTCCATCGGAGCAGGTTCAACTTCTACTGATTTGGGCTGAGGCGTAAAGATGACAGTCATGTTTCGCTTCGGCTCCTCATAATTTGGAGGCGGTATAGCTGCCTTAAAACGATAATCCTCCACAATAGGCGGTTGAACAATGACCGTTTGCTCCACTATAATGCCTTCGGGAATATCTTCTTCTATGAAAATGCCTTCTGCAATGCTATCGGAATCGTCCTTACGGATGGGTGGCGGAACGATTTGCGTCGCATCGTTTGGAATCGGCGGTTTGACGATTTGCGTCGCATCGCTTTGAGCAAAACGCGGAACGATTTGCGTTTTTTGCTCGTCTTCTGCGGGTTCTGTAAGCTTATTTTTCCAGTTTTTATCCATAGTCAATCCTTTTTGCAATTGAACTCACGTTAATTTATAGTCGTAATTCAAATCTAACGTTGCCCGTTATGAAATAATCGTTTACTTGTAATTCCACTTGCTCCATTCTACTTAAACGCGTTGTACGCAGCGCGATATAAACCCCATTTGTACTTTCTTTTCGACTCATACAACCAATGTCATAAAGCAAGTACTTCCAACCATACGCTTTATTGTCCAATACTTCTAGGACACAATGCGGGCGACTCAGCGAATTATCCGCCAGCACAATATCGACGTGCAGATTAGGCGTTGCTCGTCCTATGATATTGGTGCCTAATTTTAATTTAAAATCTTGTCGTTGTCCGAAATGATCTTCTGACATTAACGTTGCAATAGGTTGTATGATTTTGGGCGGGTCTGGCGCAGGATTCCAACGCTGTCCCCATCCTGCATTCCAATTGCCTCCTGCATTATCAAGGTCTTTTTTGGGCGGGTCTGGTGGCGGTGGCGATAGTTCGGGCAAAGCAAATTCGTCGCTATACGTAAAAGGGCTATAATTAAGCCTGCCACAATGAGCACAAGCGACATGTGGTATCCACGGACCATTGATTTGAATCGGTTTTCTACAATTAGAATTTTGACAAATTATATCCATTATTTAAAATTAATTTAGAAGCCTGTTGCAGCAGTTTTCGCAATCAACCATTCCGAATCGGTGGACGATTTTGCTCGCCGCCGCCATGTATCACATCGCGAACGACAACACCCTTTAAAGCCGTAATCGTCAATAGCACGGATTTTAAAAAATCTTCGACCCACAGTATCTCATTCATCAAATCATCCTGAGCCAATACGCTAAAACCAGAAGCATAGCTATTATGACCATTTAAATTATTAATTTTACCCTCTTTCAACTCGTTTTTATGGAAAATAGGGTCGGCTGTATCAATTAAAGCTTGGATCAAGCCTGCAAAATTGCAAAAATAAGCTATCAAATGCACAGGGGCTTGTGTAGGCAATTGCATCCGATAGTAGCCTTGCGCCGAGCGAATAAATCCAATGACCGTTTGGCAAAATCCGACCCGATGTGGTTCTTTGCCTCGAAAGGCTTGGATGACGGTCAGCGACTCAGCAATGATATTGCTCATTTGATTTTGAAAACGACTGTGCCATGTCATCAAACCTCGATGCCCTTGCAAGGTCAAACACGCTGGAATATAGCCTTCGACTAATTTGCCATCCTGCCATTCCGCAATTTTCATTCGATTGGGCACGACTTCTTTGGTTAAAATTTGCTGTATGGACAAGCATTCCAAATAATATCTGGGTGCGAGATGTGGGTAACGCGTCGGGCGTACTTGCGGAATGCCCACTTTCGTCAAAGCGCGTTCATCAATGCACAAGTATAGCCAATAACGGACTCCTGCAACAGGTGCAAATTCGATGGCTGGCGGTTGTAATGGAATTTGTTTTTCATATATATTTTCCATTGAAATCTCTACGCGCCGTCCTCCTGGCAAGATTGCCCGACAACCTTCGAGGGTTACTCGAACGGTGCCAGGTCGTGTGCCTTCGGCATTGCGTAATAAGAGTTCGCTGTAAGGCAATAAGCCATATTGCCCTGTGTGCAACGCGGATGCTCGCACATCGCGCAAGGTATCCTCTATGCTATTTTCTAAATGCTGAAAATGTTCAGCACCGAGTTTCATGCCGTTTTCCCAATTTAAGGGGAAATATTGTATTTTTGGAAACATGATAAGATTTTGTCTACTATCTCCTAAGTGCTTGGACAAATTAAAATGATACAAACTAAAATGATTTAAAATATTGATTATCAAATAGTTATAACTTGACGCAAGTTTGCAACTTGCGTCAAGTTGTACGCTAAAATGATTTAAAATATGGATTATCAAATAGTTATAACTTGACGCAAGTTTGCAACTTGCGTCAAGTTGTACGTTTAATTTTGTCTAATGACTTAACGTTGAATAATCGTTGTTTTACCAGGATCATAATAAGGGGTTGCATACAGCAGATTCGGTCGCCGCCCTTGTCCCGAAAAAGGGATTCGTTGCACCACAATCACATCCTCTGGCTGCATTTCATTCTGCGCAACCGACAAATCAGGATATAAATACCGATTTTTGCGTTTCCAAGTCGAAGGTTTCCACCAAACTTGTTTTATCGAAAAAAGCAACCAAAAAGGCGGTTCTCCACTATATTCCGTTCCCAAATCTTGAATGGAGGTTAAACTTGGATTTTTACGTCGTTCTTGAACCATCAACGCAAAAACATCGCCAATCGGTTGTTCTTTGGGGACTTCTATCCAAGGCAACACGGGTTTTGCAAACAGATTATACTCACTATCCAAATTTTTAGCAATTTCAAAATTGACTTGCGTTAATTCGCGCCACTTCCAATGGGCTACATTGATAAATTTATCTGGAAAAACCCAAGGATTTTCAACATCTGGATAATGGATTTGCGTGAAGGCATCCCACGTTTTGTGTATCAAAAACGGCACTAATAAGATAATGCCCGCATCCCAATAGTCATATTCCCAATTGGGCGAGTAGGTCTCATTCCACAAAGCGGGTATTTTTAAGAACAAGAAGCCCATAAACGCTGCCATGCCCCCGACAAAACACAATTCCGTTTCAAAGGAATCCCGATTAAAATCGAAGGGATGCCGTTGCGACCAAGCCAATCGATACACGCCCCAGGATAATATAAACCCTATCCCTAATAACACCAATCGGCTCATCCATGCCAAATGGATAGAATCTTGTAATACAGTGGTCAAAAAGCATCCTGCTGCCGCGCTTGTTAGCAGCAGGATGAGGACATGTACGAGCGTCAGTCCATCTAATTTTCGCAATTTAGTATAAATACCCCACAAAAAAACAGCCGTAAAGAGTAAGCCCCCTGCAAGGTATAATAATGTAAGCACATCTTTCATAAGATTTGTTTTTTGTACAATTGTGATTCAAACGCCTTTTTTAAATTTTGTATCGTATCCAAGTGTCGATTTACCTAATTCAAAACCCATATCCGCTTCTTGTATTAAAATGAGGGTTTCCACTGCGGCTTCCAACGGTAAAAAAAATCCATATAATACTTCTTCTAATAATTTTCGGTCCATCCCATCTTCCAAAAAACAACTTATCTTACTTTGAGGTACGTTGCAAACCGCCACTTCTATCGTCGCAATATCGTCCTCAAAACGGTCGCCCACCACCGCATCATCGCCAAGAGACAATTCAGCAGCAGCTATTTCACCTTGCGGATTGACATATTCTTTCGGCGCGGTAAACCGAATGAGAATGGGATATTGAAGTATCAGTTCAAAACACATCCTTGTCAACGCCCAATCGCCTGTAATTCGATGGGTTTCGGGCAGCAAATGATATAAAATTTGACGTTGTCTTTCGTCAAGGCAATCTCGGTAGCGGTCTAATCCCCAAAAACTTTCCAAAAAAGTAGGAAACGTTTCGGTCAAATGCTGTTCTAAAATTTCGGCAGCAACCCCTGGCATATAAATCGCCTGTTCAAACGGCAAAAGAAATTTTCTTGCTTCTGCCGTTTGTCGTTCAAAGGCGAGGGTTCGTTGCATCGCCGTTTCATAATCCCCTTCCAAATCCAGAAACAAACCTTGCGGCAACCCATCAAACATGCCTTTGCGATTGGTTTTGACATGATAAACCGTTTCTTCATTATAAGGTTTGCTGTATATTTCCGCCACATCGGTTGCACTTCGCTTTTTATACGCGCCGATAGGCACTAACATCCATTGTTCTAATTGCGTGTTAGCGGTATAATGTGCGGACATCATCGCAATAAACGCTTCTGCGCGGATGTCAAACAACGCTTTTACGGGTATAATCGATTCATTTGTTGCCATATTAAATAAGTTGTGATAGGATGGATGTACGGATTTTTTCTTGTCCTTCCGTAGGAATCTCAGTTTCCTACGGAAGGACAAGAAAAAATCCGTACCAATCTGTGAAATCCGTTGTATCCGTACGTCCATCCTATCGCAAAGGATTTATTTTTCAATTTTAATCACTTTAAATGGAATATTCCCCGACGATTGATGTTCAATCAAATATTGCAATTGCATACAATCTGCTTCCCAATCGTCCACCGTGACCGCAGGATTCGCAGTCAATAAGATTTCCAATCGGCGCGACATCCCGTAATCAAAGCGCGGGTCAATCCCAGCCCCTTCTCGAATCTTTATATCCACCACTTTTTGCCCCAGCCACTCTTTGCAAAAACGAATCATATCTTGTTTGGTAACAATACGCCCACGTCGCAATAAAGTATCTCGCAAGGTTTCCAAATATTCGTATCGATTTGGGGGTTGTTTGCCGCCTTGTGTTTGCGTCACCAATTCCAAACCTTCTGCCTCAATATTTGGATTAACCGTAGTTAAAATCGCTTTGGGCGGAATATCATTTGCTGCCGCGCCTTGCGAAGTCCAATATTCTACCCGAACCCGATGACTCGCATTGCCAAAACCCGTGTGCAATATCACATAAATATCTTTTAAAGTTTCTTTTTCATCGGGTTGCGCGATGATTTTTTTATCCAACAATTTATACAATTCTTCCAACGATAGGGCGGGTGCCGCTTTTTGAATAAACTCATTGTGTTTATACTCGTCCTGCAAAATGGACAGTGTATAAGCCAATCGTTGCCAAGCATTGTAATTGTCCCACCTGCCAACGCCCCCATAACGGACGGTATAAGTCGGGTCTTTGCCTTCTTTAAATTGCGCAAACGACTTTAAAGCAAAATATTGTTTGGTGGTTTCATTATAAACCCTGCGTAACCCGTAAAAAGGCTCATTCGGTTGTAGGTGCAACCATTTCAACGTATTGGCTTTCAAAAAATGGTGTTCGCCATCGCCTACGCCACACAACCGCCGATTGACAAGGGGGAAAATATTGAAACGCACCACCATTCGATTGACTATATCCTTGATTTCCACCGCACGCGGTAAAATAAGTTCTGCCCAAATTAATTTTTTTTGTAAAACTTCGGGCGTTATTTTTTGGATTTGCGCTTGAATCGCGTTTGAATCTAACATGGCTGCTTTTAACCAACTTTCAACCATAGTTTGAGGGTTGATAACAGGATTTAAAGCCTCGTTTTCGACGTGAATGAGGGTTAAAAAATGTTGTTCAAACCGACTGCGAATGGTTTTATACAAATTTTCAACCCCATTTAAATGATTTTCAATAGAGGCATTCATCGTCGGGAATCCTGCTTGAATCGCTCCTTTTTGCCCATTGAAAAAGAATTCCGCTTTTGCCAATATCGAAAAAAAACGCAATTTTTCCGATTCATCCGCGCTCGAACCGCGCAAATCAAAATAAAGCGTTGTATTTTTCCAACTGCTCACAGGCGCAATCGTTTCAATCCCCAACAAGATTTTGGAAACAAAACGAGTATCCCCTTGTTGCCGCCGCAACACAGGATTTAACTTTTTATGACCCGAAGGCGCGTCAATCACCGTATCGTCCGTGACCGCAACAACAATGCGCGCAGGCACTAACGCCGTATCCCAAACGGGCGTAAACAATATTTTTTGTTCGTCCACTGCTCGGATTAAGGCAACGCTTTCCGTTAAAGTGAATGAGTCCCCAATCGGCATAGCCGTTGCCAAAGCCGTTGCAGGTTGCGGATACTGCAAATATTCGGGCAAGACCAATTTGGCAAGTCGGTCTTGAAGGCGATTTTCCGTATCGTTCAAATATTGATACACCCGTTCCAACTCCGACGAACACGCTCCCGCCAAAAACCGAACTAATGGGTCAAAATGTTGCCCTAATTCGCGTTCTGCATCATCGGTATCCACATTCCATTCTTCGGAAGCCCGATGCAGGATATTTTGATAAATGGTTTGCGCGTTTGGATGCATCCTGTTCATTTTGTCTAATTACTTAATTCAAGTTTTGTGGTACGTTGGAATTAGGATTCAATCGGATTTTTTTTGGATTAAATAAGATTGAATCCTAATTCCAACGCTCAACCTATTGTTTAGCTATTATTAAGCACTTTTAAGGATTCAATTGCTTGCTCTTTAACCAAAATACTCGAACTTCGACTATATCGCCTCAACAACTCAATAGAATCATGCGTCTTAACATACCGAAGGGCTTGTGCAATATTTTCTTCAACCTTGGGTTCTGTGTGCGCAATATTCAAAAATTGTTGAATATATACCCTACCGCGCTCCTTATCCAATTGCATCAAAACAGGTAATAACTGGCTGCTTTGAAAAAACAACTTCATTTGCAAACTTTTCTCTAATGCCACTTGAATATTCGGTTCTAAGACATGAAAAATATTTTTCATCAAAGCTCGCTTTAATTTGCTTTCAAAGAAAAAATGAGCATATCTATCTAACAAAGCTTTAAACAAATGGATTGCTTTTAATTTATTGCCCCCCGACAGCAAATATAAATGAACGCTGTGCGCAAATTCATCATAAATATTATCTTTTCCCGTGATTCTATGAGGCGCGAACTCAATAGATTCATGAATTTTGTTCGACATTAAGGTATTTAAGGCAGCAATGCCTTCGTCAACGCCCCAAGAAGTCAATAAAATAGCCGCTTCACAGACAATAAATAGATTGTCCTGTTGGAGCAATTGAATCAACAACGGGATTCGAGCAACAGGAATAGGGTCTAAATATTGGACTTCGTCGAAACCCACGAGTTCCCCTGTTTCATCTGCGTATAAAAGTTGATTAATATCCATCTTTTTAGTTTAAAATTAGTCCACAACAGTCACATATTTACTGGGCACTTTGCCTTTTATCAACACTTCTTTATCTCGAACAGAATTGGCTTTATCCTGTTGCGCTCGAATCAACCTTTCATTATTTTTATCCGACGGATTCGCATCATATCTGTCTTGTGCCGCTTTAATACTTTCATCATGCGCTTTTAACACCTGCTCATGTTCCACAATTTCAACATCTTTGACTTTGCCACTTTGAATGTCTTTCTGCAATTCCGTTTGATTCACTTTAACCGTTTTACCACCATAATCTTTCCCCACACCCTCTTCGGCAGAGAAAGATGTATAAGGACTATCACTTTTAGTCGGTTCTGAACCCCGAACATGTTGCGTCACCGTTGTTTTGCCCTCCGCATTCGCAGGATTCAAATTGCCTTCTGAATCTATGGAAGATTTGCGATAATCTGGTTTTCTGCCTATGGGCGACTCCGGATTGTTATCTTTCCGGAAGAGGAATACATCATTTGGCTTAGGCGTTAACGCACTGCCTGCTCGGAATCCAAGCCAGCCACCCAGCAAACCACCGCCTAATCCCATTAAATCTTGTCCCCAGCTGCCTTCGCCAAATAAATAACCGCCTAACCAACTACCGCCCATGCCGCCGCCAAATGCGCCGAGCGTACCCAATCCTAATCGAGCGGCAATTTGTATGCCTGTCATACCCATGGTACGTAGTGCACCCCAACCTCCAACCAAGCCAATAACCAATAATGCCCAATCCACCCATGCAGGCACTTCTTCCGAAATCGGCAAAACGGTTGCCGTCTCGCCGCCTACATTGACATTGTCATCGCCCGCGCCAATCACTGCCCCACAAGTCATTTTATCGCCTTTGCGACTGAACGGCATCCCGCCGACTAAAACCGTACTACTGCCTTGCGCGGCAACAGAAGGATGCGAAAAAAAATACACAAATTGTCCCAAACAAGCCGCAGGAGTGGTTGCTTTGGCAATCGGCTTGCCGCCAATCAAGACGGTAGGATGCCCTGCTATCAAAGTACCACTTGGCGGACCAGGAATATGTTTTCCAATCATTTTGCCCAAACCGCCGCCAATCGAAATGCCCGTACAAATGGCAGCTACTAAGGCTAAAGCGGCTCCACCCGTTCCCACAATCGCTACCGCAACCACGATACCGATGACAATCCCTGCAATCAAGCCGAGTAAGGCAAAACTATGTTTAATTTCGTGCGTAATATGTGCTGCTTCTGCCATCTTTTTTCGGAATTAAGGATTCAAATGAATTGGCGCACCTTTTATAATCACTTCTCCCCCTTCTACTCTGGTCACTTCTGTACCATTGATTTGAATTTTACCCGCCTCTTGGGAAATTAGTTTGCCATGAATTTTAATATTCGCTGTCCCAATATCAACGGAACTGCTGCCCGCAATTTGAATCAACTTTTGACCAATAGAGACACTCTCGGACCCATTTACGGACACTGCTTTACTATTCACAAAGGTTTCATTCGCGCCCTTGATATAGACCGACTGAGCAGCTTCGACTTTGACTTGCTCTGTCGCTATCACATTAATTGTCTTGGCTTTCAAAGTAATGATCCCATTTTCTGCACTCAGGTCAATCGTTCCACCACTATCCGTGCTGATATTAATGGACGTGCCTGCATGTAATTTGATATGTTGTGGCGCAATAACCGAAATCGTTTCGGAACCGCCTTTGTCGCCAAATAAAATATTGTTTCCACCCCGCGTTTTGATGCCTTTGAAATCATTTTTAGCATGTGCAATCGCTGGTTTCGCGCCGCCGTGATACATGCCTGTTAACACGTATGGTTTTTCAGGATTATTTTGTTCAAAAGCGACCAATACAAAATCGCCCATTTCGGGCGTGAAATAAATGCCTTTATCGCCGCCCGTATAAGGCGACGCAACTCGAATCCAAGGCGATATTTCAGGCGTGCCTTCCTGCCAACCAAATTTCACTCGAACCCGACCTAATTTTTCTGTATCATCAATCGCTTTAATTTCAGCGAGTTGTGGCGTTGCCGCAGGCGGTTCTGTCGAATGTCGAGTCGGCGGCGAGACCATTTCAATCGGAATCGCTTCAAACGAATTGACATAATCCCCGCCTTGTCGAATCTCGTGCGACAACGAAATAATATGATATTTGCCAAAATCTTCCAAAGAAGTACTATCTTTCAAGTGGATTTGCGCGCCCAATTTCAAATGCGGATGCCGACTACTGCCCGTCAACAAGACCATTTGACTAAAACGCGCTTGTTCCGAACGTTCTGTAATTTGTTTCAATTCCTGTTCATCCATCGATTTCTGATGCCGAATCATCGGAACAAACGCATTAAACACTTGTTGAGAAGCATTATAAGCGATTGCTGCCAACGGATTGCTGACTTTCAACGCCGCAGCCGTATTTAAAGGCTTGTGCTGTTTGTAATCATAACCCTGTACTTTAAACTGCGTCGGCACCGTTTGCACTTGAATATCGAAATGAATTAATTCATTCGTCGCACTATCTAAAACCATTGGTTTATCGACAGATTGCGGTAATCCAAAATATAATTTTAATCCATCGTAATAAAACCATTCGCCATACGCCGCAGCCAACCGATTGGCAAAATTAAAATTGGTTTCTTTGTATTGCACGATGTAGGGAATCGACTTTTTATACAAAGCGGGTTCAATCTGTTTTGAATCGATTTTGCGGTACGGAGTCAACGTTTGCTCCACAATTTCCTGCAAAGACTTGTTTTCAAAAGACAACATATTCACCCCTTCATCCATTAAAATCGTTGGACTTTGCCCTTTGATGAAATATTCAACACGTCCGCGCTGCCGCGTGAACGATACCGCCGTAATAACGCCCTTAAAATGATCGGGCAATACGTGCGTCAAAATATTTTGATTTTCCTCATATCCGAAACCAATCCGAATCGGTTGTCCCAACCAATTTTCGGCATTTTGCTTTAAGATGCCCCTCTCCGCATTGACAAACAACCGAATTTCAAATTGATGATGACTTCCAATACTTTGCAATAAAGAAAGGTGCGTAAAATCAGCATCTTGCAGCCGTTTTCCGCCAATATGGACAGTTGTGCGAATCGTTGTAATCATAATTTTAAATAAAGGACGCAATTATTGTAAATACTTGATTATCAATTATTTAAACCGTTTAAACAGTTTGAAAACTTCCAAACGGTGCGGTGTGTCGTAACTTATTTAGCCCATCCGACGGGGATATACAAAGGGAATGCTTCTTGGGCTTCTTCCTCCACTTCGGAATCGGGGAATTGATATTTTTCCTTTCGCCCCAACGTCAAATTGCCTTCCACCCGCACCCGCACTAATACCATACCTATCCATTTATCCTTGCCACTTTTGTTCTCCTCCATATCCACGAAAACATCCGTTATCTTCAAACGATGCTCATATTCCGTTAGCAACATCTTTAAATTGCTTTGTATCGAATCCCGCATATTGACCCGCCAACTATTTTCCCCTTTTTGAGGCGGCGTGACATATTGTTGTTTATTCAAAACGCTGCCGTAACTTGGGTCAAAATCATATCGCAAAGACATCGTTCGGAGCAATAATTTAAGGTTTTGCGTGATAGCTGCTCGCGTATCAATCGAAGTGGCTCGTTTTCCGCGCATGACCGCACCTGTTTTCAAGGGAAATTCATAAAAAGGCATTGTTTTCGTTTTTGATTATAAGAACCTTTTGCGCTCCAATAAATGGAGCATATTGGACATATTATAAGGCAAAGGTTAAAGAATCTGAAGTGGCTGTCTCAAAAGGGTAAAATCTAATTTTTAGACCCGATATTATTCGGTTGTGATACGAATGGATGTACGGATTTCACCGATTTCACGGATTGGTACGGATTTTTTCCTGTCCTTCCGTAGGAAACTTAGTTTCCTACGGAAGGACAAGAAAAAATCTGTACCAATCCGTGAAATCGGTGAAATCCGTACATCCATTCGTATCACAACCAAATAATATTTTGTGATTTTTTCTTTTGAGACAGCTACTTCAAAAAGCGACTACTACTCGCCATTGGGCCACCTCATTTTGAATTCCGCCCCTTCCACCTTAATTTTTTCAGCCGTGATACGGAAAGTCTCCTGCGTATTCCCAGAATCCGCTACCGAATTAAAATGCTCTTCGTATCCAATGACGAAACCATTCGAGAATTCGATTTCTTTTAACTTTTTGGTCTGGTCTGCATCGCTAAAAATGGTAATTTTACCTTCTTTAGCTTTGTCCTGCGTGCCCATCCACTTGATAATTTTACCTTTCATCTCTTTCTCATCCGAACGAATCGTCAAAGTGATGAAACCATTTTTGACGACTTTGGTAGGTTGCCCTTTTTCAGGGTCTGTCGTGCGAGAGAAAGAATAGCTTAAATTCAATACTTGCGCTTTCGCGCCCTCCAGTTCAAAGACTGTAGTGTGTGCTGCTGGCATAGTGTAATTATTTTTTGTTAAAAAAACATGAAAAAAAATTATTTTTCTTTGACATCCGTTTTCTTGCCTTCGACCGCGCTCAAAGCATAAACGAACGTGCGCACCGCCCACAAAGGCAAAATGCTAATATCCAAATCAATCCTATCGGGGGTACGCGGATTCCAACCCCAATTTTCCACTTTTCCTTTGGCAATAATTTTTTGTTCTGCCAACTGGTCGAGAAAATCCTGAATCGTATCCCGTACATGATTCGATTTCTCCCTATCCAACTGTTGAAACGTCACTTTACCCAAATAATGCCGCAAAACCCGATTCACATAATCCATCACTCGCACGACTGCATATCGTTTCAACGCATATTCCGAACCATTAAAAGCCGTCGCTGCTTCATAAGCCATATCTTTTTCATAAGCGTGCATCATTGAATTCAAACCTTCGTCCGATAAATCTGCTACTTGCGGTTGTGTCGGGTCATACGCAATGCCCAAATGCCCAGAAACAGACCCATGTTTTTCCCCTGCGACGGGTTGAGAAATCTTTTCCGCATACATTTTACCCGCCAAAGCCATCGTTGGCGAACCCCTTAAATCTTCCTCTTCCCCAATCGCTTCGTCTTTATGGCGCAAAACGAGGTGATTCGTAAACAAAGTCAAATGACTATGAAAGGCTTCCGAACCACAAATGCCTTGCCAACGCGGATTTTCACGTTCTTTGAGCGTTTCCCGAATCGTATCCGTGTCGGCGAAATCCGTTAAAAATTGCAACCGCGAAGCCCCTGCTAATTTCGCATATTGCTCAATCAAATTTTTAGGCTGCTTGCTTTGCCACAATTTCGGAATCACCAGCAAAGAATAAGCCTTTTTTTGATCCACCCTTTCCGCCGCGACGAGCAACCGCCTTTCCAATTCCGCATACAAAACCTTACTATCTGGGTCTAATAAAACATCTTTATTCAAATTCAATAAAGTCAAATTTTTGACTTTTTGCGGTTGCGCATTTTGATAAAACAAGGCTAATTCTCGATACGTTTGTTCCAAATCGCGGGCAGCATCGGTGATTTTGCCTAAATTTTTATGGACAAGCGACTCATTTTGGTCTAACTTCTCTTGTGCGATTTGCCTCAATTGTTTATGATTGCCCGCGTCAGGATGCGCCAACAAATCTTTAAACGCTTGAAGGCGGTCTCTCAATTGTTGCCGTTCTGCTGTGGCACCTTCGTCATGAAGGAATTTTTTCTTTTTTTTGGTCGCTTTGGGCGCGAAAACCTCTAAATTGTCCGCCAAAGGCGCGAGCAATTCATTGAAACCATCATAATTATCAATAATACTTAAAGCGGTTTCTCGGTCGGGCAAGGGCAATTCTTTTGCGTTGGAAGATTGCGCGCCTGCTTCGGTTTGTTCTGATTTAGACATTTGTTTTTGGATTTTTTTAAAACGAACAATATTTTAAGGCAACGGCTCTTAACCTGCGGCATCTGCGGGCAACGTCTCGTCCAATTCACCGATGATGTCATTCAACAAAGCAATCATTGCTGCCCGCGCTTGCGGATTATCCAATGCTTTTCGGAACTGAGCATTTTGCTCAATGCGCGCAATCAAACCATCACTAATGGCAATTTCGGATTGCAATTTGCGCAAAAGCGGTATCCTATTTTTCAACGATTTGGTCGAAAACGATTCTATGCCGCCTGTAAATGTGATTTCTGCATTTTGGGTAGGATTATTCGGATTGCCCGTTGCTAAACCCACTTTGACCGTCGGTTGTACGTAATCCATGACTTGCCCCACAGACCCGCGCCTGTCTTCGGGAATTTCTTCGGGTTGGCGGGGACCATTTTTGGACAACGGTAAGACCATACAAGTCGTATTTGTCGGCAGTAAATCCAGACCAGAATTCGTTTCCTGTGGCAAATCAATGGGCCCAGGCATATTATAGCGAATCATAAATCAATGTAGAGTTTATATTTTTAAAGAAAAAGAGCCGAATGGCTATCCATCCGCCTTGTTTTACAAAAAGATATTTTACAATGGGCAATAAAAAGCAATTTATTATCATTGCACGAGTCAATAACAATAACAAAGAAGTATAATGGAATCTGCTAAATCGCTTAAATCGGAGCGTGCGTTACAATAATGTTTGTTTCAAATGACACCGTGTAATTATCAATAATGTTTGTTTTTTAACAAAAAATCGGACAACTCAATACCACACAAAGATAAGTTTTAAAAATCAAATATTCAACTCATTATTTCAAACTTTAACATTAAATTAAAAACTATCCACATTTTATTTTGAATTTTAACATAACCTTAAAAGGTTATTTCAAAATTTAACAATCGCTTCCCTTTTTGAACAAAACATCGTGCCAATATCCGTACAATGGATGGATTTCTTTTTGCTCGCGGATATAACTTAATGTCAGCAGGATTCCTTTTGTAATCGCTTTTTTCACTTTTTTTTAAAATTATTTGGAACCAGGTAACGCGGTTGCTGCTTTCGCCGCCGCTTTTGCTTGCTCCGTTGCTGCCCGGATGCGCTCTATTTCAGCTCGACCTGCTTCCAATTCTAAGCGTGCTTTTTCGGCAGCGATTCGTGCTACTTCGCTATTTTGTTGTGCAGCGACATCAATTACTGCTTTTTGAGCGTCTTTTGCGGCGGATGTTGCGGATTTCAAAGCATCTTCACTTTTTTTCAATTTATCCGTGAGTGCAGCTTTGTCCGTTTGCAACGCTTTGAGTTGCTGTTCCAACAGGGTAACTTTTTTGGGCGCTTGTCGAAAGGGGCGCACTAAAGCAGTCGCAATAATCGCCAAAAGCACCAATACCGTTGAAAAAAGGGCTAATAATCGCCAAAAAGCACTATCTCTTTGATTTTTGTTTAAAATTTCCATGTGTTTTAATGATGAATGATGAATGATGAATTTTTATAACTCAATTTTTGTCATTCCGTAGTGCTATCCCAAATCAGGTTTGCGGATTCGTAGAGACGCGATTTATCGCGTCTTGCCCAACCGAATGCCGAATTTTGCCTTAGAAAGCAAGA
>JBDKKX010000062.1:0-15112 GCA_039795795.1 Bacteroidota bacterium
AACGACTTGAATTCCATTGTCCAGAGAATGCACCACAGGCGGCGGAACAGCAATATTTTGAACGCCATAAACGGGCGGTGGTATTTTTCGATTTAGCTTTTTCAATTGATAATCAATGATTTAAACGATTAACACAGGAAGCATTCCCATTTTCGGGTGTCCTTCGGGTTTAAAAACGCAAAAGTAATGCTTTCACCAGAAAAAAAAAATGACAAAATTTGCCAGATTGTTATGAGATTTAGAAGGATTGATTACTTTTGTTTTTCAAACGCGCTTGTTGAACTGAATTTAAAACAACTATTTGAAGATTATATTTAAATCATTGTGTAAAAAAACAGTATAAATTATAATTTTTTAATTTTCAATTATCCAAAAAATCTATCATTAACAAAACCGCCTTAAAAATGAATAATTCAACCTTACTCTGGATCGGCGTTGCCGTCCTAATCGGCTTTGTAGGCTGTAACAAGTATAATGGCATGGTCGAAAAAGACCAAAATGTAAAAGGCAAATGGGGTGCTGTCCAAAATCAGTATCAACGCCGCGCCGATTTAATTGGGAATTTGGTCGATGTTGTAAAAGCGAATTCCTCGTTTGAGAAAAGTACCTTAGAAGCGGTCGTTCAAGCGCGGGCAGCTGCGACGCAAATGAAGGTCGATGCAAGCAATCTAACGCCAGAGCAAATTGAGCAATTCAACAAAAATCAAAATGGCTTGTCGCAAGCGATGGGTCGTTTGATGGTTGTTACTGAAAATTATCCAGATTTGAAATCGGGTCAATCTTTTCGAGATTTAAGTGCTGAAATTGCAGGTACGGAAAATCGTTGTGCCACAGCGCGCAATGATTTCAATAATGCCGTCCAAAGTTTCAATACAACAGTTAAAAAATTTCCGAACAATCTATTTGCAGGTGTTTTTGGTTTCCGCGAGCAACCGAATGTGTCTGCGCCACAAGCAGCGCAAGAAGCACCCAAATTAGGGACAGGCAAGTTTTAAAGATTGATTATCAACACTTGACAGGTTTTAAAAACCTGTCAAGTGTATCTTAACTACTTATTGTAACTTTTGCTCTGAAAACTAAAAATGGCAATAAAAAAATTTTCACGCCCAGAATCTAAAACGATTTTAGACTCCATTTTCCAAGCAGAACAGCTAAGTTCGGGCGAAATCCGCGTTTTTGTGGAGAAAAAAGCACCCAGCGACTTTCCAGAACACGTTGTGCGCGTGTTCAAACGGTTGCGCATGCACCACACGTTGGAACGCAATGCGGTATTAATTTATTTGGCATTAGAAAGTCGTCAATTTGCCATTTTTGGAGACAAAGGCATCCATGAAAAAATGGGCATTCAATTTTGGACAAAAGAAGCTGCCGATTTACAACGCCAATTTTTAGAAGGCAATATTTTAGCGGGCTTATGCAATGCCATTCAAGATGTCGGCGAAGTGTTAAAAACGCATTTTCCACATCAAAAAACGCATGGTAATCAATTGCCTGACGATATTGTTTATGGAAAAAATTGATTTTGTAAGTAAATGATTTTGAATGATTTATTGTAAAAAAATAATTTTCTGCTGCTTGTTAACAACGTTTAAGCTCTCTGCCCAAACCACAGATGCTGCTTTGTCAAAAACGTTGAATGACGCGGCAACCGTTATGACCAATGCTTTTTTGAAACGCGATTTCAAAAATTTTGGTTGGATGATGCACCCGAGATTAATCGCACTTATGGGTGGGGATAGCCTGTTGTCTCGCGCTTTGGACGCACAAATGAAAGAGATGGAAAAAGGAGGCTATCTCATCGAAACGATTACGACAGGCGCGCCGCTATTGCCTTATGTTCATTGCAAAAACAGTGTTCAAACGATATTGCCTCAACAAATGATTTTAAAAACGCCCAAAGGCAAAATGCAAATAGATGCCAATTATTGGGTGATTTCGGAAGATGCGGGTAAAACATGGCATTTTGCAGATACTTCTAATTTTGAACCATACGTTTTTCGACAATATTTTCCAGATATTTGTCCCGATTTGAAAATTCCAGAAAAAACAGAACCTGTTTTTTTAGGCAAATAGGAGGCGAATGGCGCGAATTTTCTTTATTTTTGGACAAATAAGTAGTTGAGTAAAAATAAACGCTATTTATAAATTTTACAATCCATTGATAATCAATTTATTGTAAAATTCATCATTCATCATTTATCATTCATCATTACTTAGCTTTAATGTATGATTAACTTTATTTTGCGACGACTGTTTTATGGCAGCGTAGTGATGTTTTTTGTGGTGCTGATAATTAGTAGTATCATCTATTCTGCCCCTGTTGACCCAACTCGAATGACCTTCGGTCAACGCTCTGATAATGCCACCGTGCAGGCAAAACGCAAAGAATTAGGACTCGACCAACCTTTATATGTCCAATTGGCAATGTATCTGCGAGACATTTTGCCTATTTCCATTCAAGAGGATACACCTATTGAAAAAGAAAAATATCATTATTACAAACTATTTTCTTTTGGAACGCATAAAGCATTGGTTTTCAAATACCCGTACTTACGAGAATCGTATCAAACTGGACGACGCGTTAGCGAAATACTCTCAACTGCTATACCACAAACCGCTATTTTAGCGTTAGCAAGTATGCTCATTGCCACATTTCTGGGTGTGCTGTTAGGCGTGCTTGCCGCGTTGAAACCGGGTTCTTTATTTGATACATCTGCTATTATTGCATCTGTATTAGGTTATTCCTTACCGAGTTATATTGTGGCAATGATGTTAGCATTGATTGGTGGTTACTGGTTATCGGATTGGACAGGTTTGAATATACAAGGCAGCCTTTTTGAATTAGACGATTTAGGAAATGATAGAATGGTTTGGAAAAATCTAATTTTGCCAGCGATGGCATTAGGCATTCGACCTGTCGCGCTCATAACACAGCTCACACGCGGTACAATGATGGATGTTTTAACCCAAGATTACGTCCGAACAGCGACAGCAAAAGGATTATCAAGAAAAATTGTAATATTTAAACACGCTTTGCGCAATGCTTTAAACCCTGTTGCGACGGCGATTTCGGGTTGGTTCGCGGGCTTATTGGCGGGCGCGTTTTTTGTGGAAAGCGTATTTAGTTACAATGGTTTGGGACAAGTGACCGTGACTGCATTACTTAATTTTGATATACCAGTCGTTTTAGGTTCGGTTTTATTTACGGCGTTGGTATTTGTGGTGATGAATATTTTTGTGGATATTTTGTATGCTTTGCTTGACCCGCGTATTCGATTAAGCTGATTCAAAAGGATTTATAAAATATAAAAAATCATAATGGCAAATAATTCGTTTGTAAAAATATTCGCCGTATTTTTAGTGTATTTTATGATACGCTACATGGGAGGCGAACTGGGAAGAACTTTACTTTATCCAATTACTTTGTTAGTAACGTTTTTGCACGAATTTGGGCATGCGTTTGGGGCGGTCGTGTCTGGTGGGAGCGTTAAAAGTTTGACGGTCAACCCTGATGGCAGCGGTATAACGCATACCATTGGCGGCAGTCCTGCGATTACGTTGATGGGCGGTTATATTGGAAGTGCTATTTTTGGAAACTTATTGTTTTATATTGGCGCACGCATAACGGAATATCATCGGATTACCCTTCAATTTTTAGCGGCAGTGATGGTTTTTGCGGGCATTGTTTGGTTTCAAAGTTTACAATCGACGGTTATTTTGCTTGTTTTTGCGGCGGTCTTGTATTTTATAGCCAGTCGTTCGGAGTGGCCTGGGGCAGCATTGATGTTTTTTGGTATAGCGAGTGTTGTGTATATTATTCAAGATTTTAATGTGGGACCCAGTTCTGATTTAGCGCAATTTGAACGAGTGGTGGGTATTTTTCCCGCCAATATTTGGAAATATGTTTGGCTGGGCATCGTTTTGAGCATGGTTTGGTACAATTTACAATTGATTTTAAACCGTCGTATGTTCGGAAATTGGTGGTATCGCTATTAATTGCTTTCATTTAAACCATACAAAAAGAACACAAGTGATTGATAATAAATCATTTGTGTTCTTTTTATGTTAAACAAAAATTTATGACAGATTTGGAACGTGCTCGAAACGAAGATGCTATGAAAATAGCCGTTTCGGGCAATCATCGCCGTTTAGAAACCATTTTCAAGGGCGGCGGCACTAAAAAAATTGAAAAAGAACACGCCGAAGGCAAATTAACCGCACGAGAACGGATTGATTACCTCCTCGACGCGAATACGGAGCGCATTGAAATTGGTGCTTTTGCAGGTTTTGAAATGTACCAAGAACATGGCGGTTGTCCTGCGGGCGGTGTGGTTGTGGTGATAGGTTATGTTCAAAACCGTCAATGTATTGTTGTGGCGAATGACGCGACGGTTAAAGCAGGGGCTTGGTTTCCGATAACGGGTAAAAAAAACTTGCGTGCACAAGAGATTTCGATGGAAAATCGATTGCCCATTATTTATTTAGTGGATTCCGCAGGCGTTTATTTGCCGATGCAGGACGAAATTTTTCCAGATAAAGAGCATTTTGGTCGCATTTTTCGCAATAATGCTAAAATGTCCGCACTTGGGATTCCACAAATTGCGGCAATTATGGGGAGTTGTGTTGCGGGTGGCGCGTATTTGCCGATTATGAGCGATGAAGCGTTGATTGTGGAACGAACGGGTTCTATTTTTTTGGCGGGACCGTATTTGGTGAAAGCGGCGATTGGGGAAGAGGCGGATAAAGAAACTTTAGGAGGCGCACGAACGCAATCTCAAATTTCTGGTGTAACCGATTATCAAATGCCTGATGACAAAACTTGTTTGGATACGATTAAAAAATTGATTTCAAAATACGGCACTTTTCCAAAAACGGGTTTTAATCGGGAAACGCCCGCGTTACCCAAATTAGATCCAACTGAATTATACCAACTTTTTCCAGAAAGCAATGCGAAACCATATAATATGGTGTCGATTTTGGAACGCATCGTAGATGATTCGGAATTGACGTTTTACAAAGAAAATTATGGAAAAACAATGCTCTGTGCGTATGCTCGTATCAATGGCTGGGCGGTTGGCATTGTGGCGAATCAACGGTTAGTGACCAAGACGGCGAAAGGTGAAATGCAATTTGGCGGAGTGATTTACAGCGATTCGGCAGATAAAGCAGCGCGTTTTGTGATGAATTGCAATCAAAAACGCATTCCATTGGTGTTTTTGCACGATGTGACGGGTTTCATGGTGGGTTCGCGTTCCGAACATGGTGGCATTATTAAGGACGGGGCGAAAATGGTGAATGCGGTTGCAAATGCAACAGTGCCCAAATTTACAATCATTATTGGGAATTCTTACGGCGCGGGCAATTATGCGATGTGCGGAAAAGCTTATGACCCGCGTTTAATTGTTGCTTGGCCCACTGCTAAAATTGCGGTGATGGGTGGTGCGCAAGCTGCAAAAGTATTGTTACAAATCCAAATGTCGAGTATGAAGGCAAAAGGACAAGCACCCAATCCAGAAGAAGAATTGAAATTATATAATACGATAAAAGAACAATATGACCAGCAAACGACTCCGCAATATGCAGCAGCGCGTTTGTGGGTGGACGCGATTATTGACCCGCTTGAAACGCGCAAAGTGATTTCAATGGGCATTGAAGCTGCGAATTGTGCCCCGATGGAAGATTTTAGAGTAGGTGTAATTCAGACTTAGAACGTTTTAAAACCAGAATTTGCGTTAAATTTTTCTTAAAATTGTTGAAAATCAACCTTTTAATTGTACCATAAGCACAAGGCAAGTCGTTCTTGAAACGGTTTGCCTCTTTTTTACACAAAAAAAATATAGTTTTTATATGAAAATTGTATTTTTGTATTTAATTTACAATAAACGTTACCTGATGATGAAAACAAATTGTCTTATAGCCCTATTGAGCCTCCCTTTTGCTAACAATACGTTTGCACAAGAAGTTACCAAAGAATTGTCTTTCACGATTCGGGGTAAATTGGATGGGCTCGGAAATGGCAAGGTGATCTGGTTTTACATGGATAAAACGCTACCGCAAGGGGCATTCACCGACTCGACTCAAGCAAAAGATGATACTTTTGAAATTAAAGGCAAATTAAATACGCCATTGCCGACTTTTTTTAGGTTGAGCGTTCGCAAAGAAAATTCGGCTCGGCTTGCTAAAACAGCTTTGCCTCCCAAAGGGTATGAACTTTTTGTGGCATCTGGAGATGTGGTCGAAGTAGATGGGGTTGTGAATGGCAATGAAATTGTCAAAGCGCGCGCAAAAGGCAATGCTCATGTCGTCGATTGGGACAAATTGCGAGAATTAGTCGCGCCTGTTGAAGTCGAATTAGATCCGTTGATGACACGGTTCCGAGAAGCGCGGGCGGTCAAAGGCGATGTTTCCGCTTTGGAAAAACCATTGGATTCTTTGCGCACTATTTTGAAACAGAAATTGTTACTTTTCATCCGTGAAAACCCAAAATCATTGATTAGTGCGTATGAATTGAACAGTGTGAGTTCCCTTTTGCCTGTGGATACGCTGATTCGTTACTATGATGAATTGGATTCAAAGGTGCAAACGGGCACAACGTATGGTCGAGATTTGGCAAAAGTCATTGAAATGAAGAAAAAAACGCGTCCAGGAACGCTTGTTCAAGATTTTGCACGCAATGACACTGCTGGACAAACCGTTCGATTGAGTGATTATCGGGGAAGATATGTGATTTTGGATTTTTGGGGCAGTTGGTGCGGTCCGTGTCGGAAATCGCATCCGCGTATGCTGGAATTATACAAAAAGTATAAAGATGCAGGGGTTGCTTTTGAACTTTTGGCAATTGCAAGTGAGGACAGGCGGTCTGAATGGAAAAAAGCGATTATAGAAGATAACCTTACTTGGGTCAATGTTTTTGACGATGAAAAAGATAGGAGTAAAAAGTTGACTACTATTTTAGGGATTCAAGCATTGCCTACCAAAGTTTTTTTAGACCAGCAAGGGAAAATTATTGCGATTATTACAGGAGACGAAAAAGCAGTGGAGCAAAAAATGATAGATTTGTTTGAAAAGCGCAATAATAAATAATTTTTCCCGCAGATTTCATTGATTTTTTTTGAACACATAGGGACATAGTACACATAGTTTTTTTTTGAACACATAGGGACATAGTACACATAGTTTTTTTTTGAACACATAAGGACATAGTACACATAGTTTTTTTAAACTATTAATAATCAATGATTTAAAAAAACTATGTGTACTATGTCCCTATGTGTTCAAAAAAAACTATGTGTACTATGTCCCTATGTGTTCAAAAAAAAATCACTGGTAAACTCATTTTTTTTACTTATCTAATTTGCCCATATAGTATCGCGCCGCAAATCCTAATAAGCCAAAAAAAATAAATATAAACAAGGTGTAGCCATTTACCGCGCCATTGTCGCGCCCCAGTAGTTTGAGCAGCCCCAAAACAAGCCCTGTTAATAACATCACCCCACTAATAATTCCGTATGTCAAACGATTCATAATGTCATTTTTAAAATTGAATAAATATTTGAAACTTCATTGCAAAAGTAAAAATTTAATGAATACATTGTTGCGATTTTAAATAATAAACTTATAGCCAATGCTCCGAATAGACAAAAAATATTTTGGATTCGCAGGTTCTTCTTCAAAATATTTCCTAAAAGATAAAATGAAATTATCAATCGTACGCGTCGATGGAAATACGTCGTATCCCCAAACAAATTGCAAAATTTGATTGCGCGAAACGACTTCATTTTTGCGCTCCACCAATAATTTTAACAACATCGCTTCTTTTTTGGTCAAAACGAATCTTCCATGATTGCCTTTGGCTTCAAAAGTGGAAAAGTTGACTTCATTTTTGCCAAAAAAATACATATCTCCTTCATCCGATATTTGTTTATGCTTGCGTTTCAATAAGTTTTGAACGCGCAATAACAATTCTTCTAAGGTAAAAGGTTTGGTTAAATAATCGTCTGCCCCTTTTTTCAAACCCGCAATACGGTCTCCTGGCGCGTCTTTGGCGGTTAAAAAAATAATGGGCACCTCATTATTGGTAAGACGGACTTGCTCACAAATTTCAAAACCGTTCATTTCAGGCAACATGATGTCTAAAATCAATAAATCAAAATGCTGCGCCTTGAAAAAACGAACTGCATCTTTCCCATTTTCAGCCGTAATAACCGTGTAACCTTCCAATTCGAGATTCAATTTCACCACATCGAGGATATTTTCCTCGTCTTCGACTAATAAAATACGCATTTTTTTTATTTTGATTGAAAATACACTTTCCAATCGCAAAATTAGAGGTTGTTCAATAATTATTACAATCTTTAACGGAACATTAATTCAATCATAAAGTTTTGTCATAAAATTGTCATTTTTTTGTGCTTTGTGAGATATTGCTTATTTTTGTATCAAATTGCAAAAAATAATGAATCAACAATCTGGAATAGGCGGGTATCGTGCAGGAGCGATTCCTCCAAATGCAAAAAAAATACGTGCGGGCTCGGTAGAAGCAGATAATTTACCTCCCAAAGTGGATATGCGAAAATTTTTGAGTCCTGTCGAAACTCAAATTGGCAATAGTTGCGTCGCAAATGCCTTGACGGGTGCTTATGAATATTTGGCAACGCGTGCGCTCGGCAGCGCGGAGGATGTTAGTCGGCTTTTTGTTTATTACAATGCGCGGGCTTTGGAAGGCATGCAAAGTGACGATTGCGGCAGCGTGATGAGTCATGCCATTGAATCGTTGAAACGATATGGCGCTTGTTCTGAAAAATTGTGGCCTAATAATCCTGATAAAATCACTAAACAGCCGCCGAGAGATGCCTACGTCGAAGCGGCAAAGTTCAAAATCAAAGAAGCGGAATATCTTGAAACGGATTTAGATGCTTGGAAACATACGTTAGCGCAAGGTTATCCGATTGCGTTTGCGTTGAATACGTTTGAGTCTTTTGACGAAGCCATGCGTTCCAAAGGGCGCGTTCCGATGCCCAAACGCTCTGATAATGTTCGGGAAACCCATGGTTGGCATGCGATGTTATGTGTGGGGTATTCTGACCCAGACCAAATGTTTATCATACGAAATTCTTGGAGTGACCGATGGGGCGATAAAGGTTATGCGTACATTCCTTACGATTATATGATGCACCCAGATTATAATGGACATGATTCTTGGACGGTCAAAGCGGTCAGTGGTTTGGATTTTGCGACGGAAGTCTCTTCGGATGATGAAAATTCCAATTTTAGCACAGAAGGTATGTTGGTTATCATCGAATTTACGATTTTGGTGGAAGATCCCGATGAATTTGCCGACCAATTGGAATTTATTTGTCAAGATTTTTCTCGAAAGGACGATGATTATTACTTTGATTATGATTTTGAGGAACAAGAAGGTGGTTGTTTCACGTTGACGTTTAGAGGTTTTGAAATTGATACGGAGCGACCTGACGAATTTGTAAATGAGTTAGATGCGTTTTGCCAAGAATATGCGATTGAAGGCGATTACGGTTTTAAAGTGCAACAAGAGGAAGTCTAATCTTTTTGATACAAATTGTGATACGAATGGAAGTACGGATTTCACAGATTTCGACGGATTCGTACGGATTTTTTACCTTAAAATCCGTACGAATCCGTCGAAATCTGTGAAATCCGTACTTCCATTCGTATCACAATTTGTATCAAAGTGTAACCTCAAAACAAAACAGCCTTACAAATCTTTAAATTCAATTGTAATATTCTCGTAACAAACTGTCAAATAACTCATTCGATAAATCGCCATGCAATCGCCCTCGATTCGCAAAAGCAATTTTACCCGTTTCTTCCGAAACAATAATCGCCGTTACATTGACACTTTCCGTAATACCAACAGCTGCCCGATGTCGTAAACCCATCGCTTGCGGAATTTCAGGATTGTCCGAAACAGGCAAAATACAACTCGCTGCATGAATTTTATTATCCGTAATGATAACCGCACCATCATGCAACGGGCTTTCTTTATTAAAAATACTCAAAAGCAATGCTTTCGTCAAAACAGCATCCATCACAACGCCCGAATTGCTAAATTGAGTCAACGAAAGATTATTTGCCAAAACAATCAATGCACCTGTTTTTTGTTCACTCAATACTTGAATTGCAGCTTTTAATTCTTCTAATTCCGAAGAAATTGCACTCGTTTGTAACTCAGATGTTTTCGTAAACCGATGTAAAAAGTTCAATCGACTTTTCAAGGTATTATTTCCCAAAACCAACAAAAATCTTCTAATTTCTGGTTGAAACACGATGGCAATCACAATCACGCCCACACTTACAAATTGTCCTAAGATAATCGACAATAATTCCATTTTCAAGGCGCGCACCAACCACGAAAACGCATACAGCAATATCACGCCAACAAAGATGTTGAACGCAACCGAACCTCTCAGTAATTTATAAATTTGAAACATCAAATAGCCCACAATTAAGATGTCAGCGATGTCCCAAAAACGAATACTCAAAAAACCAGTGTCGAATAATAGGTTCATTATCTGTCCTTTATTACACCTAACAAGTTTAAAAAACCTGTTAGGTGTTACAACTTCAATTAAATCAATTATTTACCCATATTGAAAAACATAAATGCCAACATATCAGCCGCTTCTTCTATCAGTTTGGAAGTAGGCTTGCCCGCACCATGCCCTGCCGCCGTTTCAATCCGAATCAACGTCGGATTACCGCCTTGCTGATGTGCTTGTAATGCCGCCGCGTATTTAAAAGAATGAGCAGGCACTACCCTATCATCATGGTCAGCCGTCATCACAAGCGTCGCAGGATACGCTTCTTTTTTCAGATTATGCAAGGGTGAATATTTCATAAGATATTGAAAATCAACCTTTTGTTCACTCAATCCATAATCGATCGCCCAAGCACGACCAATCGTAAATCGATGATACCGCAACATATCCAACACGCCCACACGCGGAAAACAAACTCGAAATAAATCGGGGCGTTGCGTCATACACGCGCCAACCAGCAATCCACCGTTTGAGCCACCTTCAATCGCCAAATAATCTTTGGAAGTGTATTTATTTTTAATCAAATATTCCGCAGCCGCGATAAAATCGTCAAAAACATTTTGTTTGCGTTCTTTCGTGCCTGCTTTATGCCACTTTTCACCAAATTCTCCACCGCCGCGCAAATTGGCAACCGCATAAATCGCCCCTTTTTCCAACAAAACCGTTCGCGTCACTGCAAATTGAGGCAACATGCTGATATTAAACCCGCCATAACCATATAATAAGGTCGGATTCGTGCCATCCAATTTTGTCCCTTTTTTATAAGTCAAAAACATGGGAATCTTCGTACCATCCTTGCTATCGTACCAAACCTGCTTCGTTTCATACGCATCCGCCTCAAAATCCAACTTTGGAGCTTTGAAAATTTTGGATTTCAAAGTATTCATGTCCAATTCATAAATCGTATTCGGGCGCGTATAAGCCGAAAAGGTATAAAATGCTTGACTTTCCGCCCGTTTTCCGCTAAAACCGCCCACTGTACCAATCCCTGGAAGCGTCAATTCCCCCAACCACTTGCCTTGCAGGTCAAAAATCTTGACTTTACTGCACGCATTATGCGAATACGTCGCAACCAACTTATGGTTTAAAAGCACAACGGATTGCAATACATCTTCACTTTCTGGAATTACATTTTTCCAATTTGCCTCTTGTGGGTTTTTCGCATCAACGGCAATTAAGCGATAATTCGACGCATTTTTATTCGTCCGAATCAAAATCCTATCGCCATCATTGTCTAAAATCGAAAAATCATTGTCAAAATAGGTTACAATCGGAGTCCAATCTTTCGATTTATCCTTGTTTTTGCGAAAATAAATCGCTTCTCCACTCGTCGATTCGCTGATGGACAAAAAACTAAATGTTTTATCTTCCGAAACAGAAACGCCATGCATTCGATTTGGATTCGTCGCATCATGGTAAATTAAAACATCTTTTTCCTGCGGCGTACCCAGTTCGTGAAAATAAACGCTGTGAAATTCGACTTTTGCACTCAATTCCGTCCCTTTTGCAGGTTCTGGATAGCGACTGTAGAAAAAACCATTGCCCAACCATGAAATCCCCGAAAATTTAACCCGCTCAATCTTGTCAGGCAAATCCGTTTTCTTTTGCAAATCCCGTATATAAATGGTCTGCCAATCCGAACCCGCTTTTGCAATTTGATATGCCATCAAAGTCCCTTCTTTGTTGAACTCCAAACCGCCCAAAGCCGATGTGCCTTCTTTAGAAAGCGTATTCGGGTCAAGCAAAACGGAAGGCGGCGCATTCAAATTATCTTGCTGGTATAAAACAAATTGATTTTGCAAACCATCGTTTTTGAAAAAATAATATTTGCCTCCTTCCTTGAAAGGCGCGCCATATTTTTCATAATTCCAGATTTTTTCCAACCGATTTTTCAACTCATTGCGCAAAGGCAATTGTTTCAAATAAGCAAAAGTCACTTCATTTTGCGCTTTCACCCAATTTTTGGTCTCGGTCGAATTGTCGTCTTCCAACCAACGATACGGGTCAGCGACTTTTGTGCCGTGATAATCGTCCACCACCGTCGCATCTTGTCGCGTCGTCGGGTAGGAAAACGGCGGTTGCTGTACTTTTGAAGCCGACTTGGGCGGCATTTCTGATTTAATTTCCACAGGTTGAATTGTTTTTTTATTCATATTACAACTGCTGCTTAAAATAGTAGCGGCAATCATTAATTTCGTTGGATAATTCATGCTCTTTTTCATTATTTTTAAAAATGAACGCAATTAGATGATGATTTGCGCAAATTTAAACCTATTTTTGTAACTAATTTAATCAGAATTAGGAATTAAGGACAAAAAGGAAAGAAAGAATGCAAATGCGTTCTGGCGATGAAATCAATGCTTTATATCCATCTTTCCATTTTTCCCTCCTTCCTAATTCGACGCTCTAAAATGTTTTAAATCATGCAGCGCAATACCACTCTTTCCGCCAATATCGTCGAAATTGCTCGTTTTTTCAGAACGGAAGGCAATTTTCGCATCGCCCCACAAGAAGAGGCAGATGTTTTAAACGCATTAGAAGCCACCAACGCTTTTCATGCAGAAGCCGATTTCAAAGCCGTTTTGAAAGCTATTTTTGTCAAAAATCTTTCCGAACAAGCCCGTTTTGAGGAGATTTTCAAAAAATATATGGAAAAACGCAAAGAAGCGATTGAAGGCAAAGAAAAAAAAGTCGCGCAAGAAAATCCAAATCAGCAAAAGCCGAAACCCAAACCCGAAGAAAAATTCAATCAACTGAAAGATTGGCTTTTCGGAAACCATCAATCGGATAAAAAACCCGATGTACACGCTACTTACAGCGCGCAAACAACGCTGACTCAAAAAGATTTTGCCGAAATCACGGATGATGAATTGCGTGATTTGGAAGAAGTATTGCGCCAAATCGCAGAACGATTGGCGCGAAGACAAAATCGCCGTTTCTTGCCAGAAAAACGAGGTAATTTAGATTTACGGCGTTCTTTGCGCAAAAACGTGCTCAATGGAGGCGATTTATTGCATTTATGCCGAAAAGGAAGACAAAAACGACGTTCTGAATTGGTTTTATTATGCGATGTCAGCCAATCGATGGACATGTACAGCCGCTTTTTGATACAATTTGCTTATTCTTTTCGGCAAGTTTTTCGACGTGTAGAAGTTTTTGCATTCGGAACAACCTTACAACATATCACCCCACAATTTTCCGAAAATGATTTTGATAAAATGTTGTCCAAACTATCCGAAACTGTTACGGATTGGTCGGGCGGCACTAAAATAGGCACCTGTTTAAGCGATTTTGTGGAAAATTATAGTGAAAAACACCTAAAATCGCGGACGATTGTTTGGATAATGAGCGACGGTTGGGATACTGGCGCGCCCGATGTTTTGGAAAATGCGATGAAAAAAATCCATCAACGGGCAGATAAAGTAATTTGGTTGTGTCCAACCGCAGGTTACGACCAATTTGCACCCAATGTAGCAGCCTTAAAAACCGCTTTGCCTTACCTATATCGCCTCGTTTCTGCCCATAATGCCGATAGTTTGCGCAAATTAGGCAATTTATTGTAGGCGGTTTGCGTGTTTTAAACCTTTAAGCCGTTGAATTTGTTGTTGATGAAAACAAATGGCTTAATGATTTAAAATACTAAAAACCTCAGTACGGGACAAAAAAAATTACGGTACGAATTGGAACACGGATGACACGGATTTTACGAATTTACACGGATTTTTTTGAATTTATGTTGAATTTTAAGCCTAAATTCAAAAAAATCCGTGTAAATTCGTAAAATCCGTGTCCTCCGCGTTCCAATTGTATCACAACCGAATAATATTTTGTCTAAAAATTAAATTTTACCCTTTTGAGACAGCCACTTTAGGCGATTTTTTAACGTTTCTCTCCTTTATTCCTATTTCGAGAAACGTTAAATATCCCACCGATCCAAATATTTTAAAAAAATTTTCAACAAATTCGCCGCATCATATATCGCCCGATGTTGAATCCCCGTAAATTCAAAACCTTCTACTTCCACCGTTTTGAGCAAACTCGGACTATTTTTCAACCGTTTTAACTTCTGATATTTCTCTTTTAAATCAATATGACGCTGATACAACCATTGCGTATCCACCCGATGCAAGTGGCAATCATCCAACAGCAAACGCTTATCTTCACTTCCCCAAGAAACTAAGACATATTCTTCATCGTCCAAATCCATATCCGCCCATATCATGAAATCTTCAATCACATCTGGAAATTTACGCGCAAAACGCACTTGTTCTTGCGTGATACTCGTCAAATCTCTGCAAAAAGGAGACAAAATCGGTTGAAGCACAGGACGTACAAATTTAGAAAATCTGCCTTCTATTTCCCCAAAAGCATTCAAACGATACGCGCCTATCTCAATAATTTCTTGAACCATGCCCGACGGTCTGCCTTTCCAACAAGTCGCTTCCAAATCAAAAATAATATAATTCATTCCTTTGAGTTTGCTTTCTTGATTTTTTCCTTGTACGGGACAAAAATACTTTTTGGCACAGATTGAA
>JBDKKX010000063.1:0-14975 GCA_039795795.1 Bacteroidota bacterium
GATAAACGTGACATAATAGGGTTGACCACTACGCGCGCAAATGTGTCACGGCTAACCGCCTCGTGGAGGTTCGAATCCTTCCCTTACAGCAAACAATTAGGCTTGTTAATCTATCTATGGATTAGCAAGCCTTTTGTATTTTAATAAAACCTGTCACAGTTTTATTGATTTCAAATTTTTATGTTGCAAAAAAGAATTTTGCTAATATAAAATTAAAAATATCTGACAAAATTTTGTCAGATATTTTGTTTATTGGGAAATAGGTTAAAAAAAAGTATTAATATTGATTTTTAGGTTTAATTTTGTGAAATTTTTCTTAGCACGTAACAAAAGTGTAGAGCGGATTGGAACACAGATGACGCGGATTTGGCGGATTTGCACAGATTTTCTTTGAATTCACGCTTTAAACCCAGTATAATTTCAAAAAAATCCGTGCAAATCCGCCAAATCCGCGTCATCTGTGTTCCAATTCGCTCTACACGATTTGTTACGTGCTAAGAAAATTTCTTGCAACCATCCAAACCAGTTGTTTGTAAAAATGAGCCCAATTGAATTTAAATTTACTTTTACTGAATATGACCAAAAAAGTATATGAGGAAAGCCTCAAAAGTTGGATTGAAGACGAAAAAGCAGCCCTTGAACTAATCCGCGTTGTCGGCAAATTGTGGTTGGATAAATCCGTCGAATTAATTATTTTCCGCAATCAAATGGTGGATAGAAGTTCTTCGGAACTGTTGAATTTGCATCATTATGCCCGCAATGTGGTGCATCAACCTTTGACGATTCACGATACGTTGGGGTTGGCGAAAGCCTTGCACCGCGTGCAACTCGCGCCAAGTCGCATTGATATTGGCAGGTTGGGCGTGGAATGGTTGGCGCAAAAATCGCAATTTGTGGATGAAATGGATTTTGTGTTGACCCACATGAAAAGTTTCATTGGCAATAAAATCAATTTAGTGCCGAAAGATGTGGTTTTATACGGTTTTGGTCGCATTGGCAGGTTGGCGGCGCGGGAATTGATTGTTCAAGCGGGGAAAGGGGAGCAATTGCGGTTGCGCGCTATCGTCACTCGCGACAAATCGCCCGAAGATATTTTAAAAAGAGCAGATTTGTTGCGGACGGATTCGGTGCATGGCATTTTTCCCGGAACGGTTGTGCCCGATGTGGAAAATCGTTGTATTTTGGTGAATGGACAGAAAATTTATATGATTAGCGCGAATGAGCCCGAAACGGTGGATTATACACAGTATGGAATTCATAATGCGTTACTCATTGATAATACGGGCATTCTGAGAGATAGAGCAGGTTTGTCGCGACATTTACAAGCGAAAGGCATTGAAAAAGTATTGTTGACTGCACCCGGAAAAGGAGATGTGCCGACGGTGGTTTACGGGGTGAATAACGAAACGTTGGATGAAACAGAGACGATTTTTTCTGCGGCTTCTTGCACGACGAATGCACTTGTGCCTGTTTTGAAAGTGGTAAATGATGCGTTAGGGATTGAGAAAGGGCATATTCAAAGTGTGCATTCTTACACGAATGACCAAAATTTATTGGATAATTTCCATAAAAAGTATCGGCGCGGACGGGCGGCTGCGCTGAACATGGTAATTACGGAGACGGGCGCTGAAAAAGCGATTGTTCAAGTATTGCCTGAATTGGGTGGTGGGAAATTTACGACGAATGCGATTCGAGTGCCTACGCCGAATGTGTCTTTGGCGGTGATGAATTTGCAATTGAATGCGGTGGTGACGAAGGACAGTATCAATGAAATCATGCGGCAGGCGGCTTTGACGGGCGATTTGGTGGAGCAAATTCAATATTCGATGTCGCGGGAGTTGGTTTCGTCGGATTTGATTGGGCATTCTTGCTCTTCGATTTTTGACAGCCCTTCGACGATTGTTTCTAATGATGGTAAAAGCGTTGTTTTGTACGTGTGGTATGATAATGAGTATGGTTATACGCGGCAGGTGATTCGATTGTCGAAACAATTGGCGGGCGTGCTTCGGTTGAGATATTATTAATTACACCCCTAACATGAAAGCACAACTTGCGTCAAGTTTGAAACTGGACGCAAGTTTATTTTACCAACGGATATAGCACAACTTGCGTCAAGTTTGAAACTTGACGCAAGTTTATTTTACCAACGGATATAGCAAGTTTATTTTACCAACGGATATAGGACAAGTATATATGAATTGATGTTTGATAGATGTACTACAGGTTGGGTAAATTGTAGTGCAAACGATAATAAAACTTGCACCCTTGCGTTCTAAGATATAATTTTGCGCCATCTCCCAATGACCAAATGTTATTTTAAACTGAAAAGACTATTTGAAGGTTATGAAAAAAATACTATACGGTTCTGCATTATGGCTCCTTTCGGCTTGGACAATGCCTGCTGCTGCTCAATTATTAGCCGTCAAAACGGCTGAATCGTCAGAAACCATTGTTTTAGCTCCTGAAAAAAACAATTGGGCGATTTTCACCGACGTTGAAAAAAAATTAGTTTATATTGATTTTGAAAAAATACCCGTCAATGTGAGCGAAGTCGCTGTTCGCGATGCCCATAACAAAATTATATTTCGAGACCCGACTGTTTGGCAATTGCCTGTCAATACGATTTATGAAGTCGATTTTGAAGCGTTTCCAAAAGGCGATTATGCGTTGGAATTGCGTTCTTTCACGGGCGCGATTACCAAAAGACAGATTACTTTGAAATAATTTTAGCGAAATTTTCGCTAAATTTTAAACGAATGACCTTGATTTTCAAAAAATAAAAAAAAAAGCACAAAATTTATTTTTCATATTTTGAAAATAATTGCATATAAGAAAATATTATTTCTACCTATCTTAAAGCTTCAAAAGTACGTCTTTTGAGGCTTTTTTGTATGTAAAAGCCTTGTTTTTGATTAAAATATATGGGTTTCTATATGTTTTATGCGTTTTAAAAAGATAGGTTTTATTCTGCGATTTACACAAAAAGCATATATAATTTGACCTTTTAAAACCCAGAAAGAATACTATTTCATTTTTTTTTTAAAAAAGTTAAAAAAAAGTTAAAAAAAATTTGGACATATATAGCTATCTATATACCTTTACATTCATATTCAACAACAAAAAATAGCGCGGTCTTTTACTAACCAATTTTTAAGCAACGTTAGAAACTTTAAAGTATGAAAAAAAACAAACTCATTACCCATTTTTAGGATGGGGTGGTGCCTCAGAACGGGCGATGCCAAAAGCAGAAACCCGTTTTGACCAGTTGCCTCACCTCCCAATGATTTTTTTTCGTTTCAACATCATATCACTGAATTTTAATTATGAGTTTAAATTAGAAGGACACCACAGTTTAATTTTTTTTTTTTTACGACAGTAGGATTTTTAAGAGTCAATCTTCCCAAAACTTACATGGAAAGATTTGGAGCGCGATAATCGATTTAATTTTGTCAAAAAAACAAACCCATGAAATTATCGCGTTCCACACGGCTCGCCTACAAATGGATTCAGTATGTATTCTTGGTTTCGGACGCAGCAAGGCAAAACGGAAATTCACAGTTTTTTATAATAGCAATAAAAATTCATTGTTTAATTTATGGCAAATAATAGCGAACGTAGTACATTGATGTCCGTTATCGCGTCTTCTTCTGTGGGGACGTTGATTGAATGGTACGACTTTTACATTTTTGGTAGTTTGGCGACTATCATCGCGGCTAAATTCTTCCCTGCGGACAATCCGACGGCTGCTTTGTTGTCCACTTTGGCAACTTTTGCGGCAGGTTTTATCGTTCGCCCGTTTGGAGCGTTGTTTTTCGGACGCTTGGGCGATTTGATTGGTCGTAAATATACGTTCTTAGTGACGTTGGTTTTGATGGGTGGGGCAACGTTTTTGATTGGTTGTATTCCAGATTATGCGTCGATTGGCTGGCTTGCACCGATTTTAATTTTGATTTTACGGTTATTGCAAGGTTTGGCATTAGGCGGTGAGTACGGTGGTGCGGCAACCTACGTAGCCGAACACGCGCCTGCGGGAGAACGCGGCTATTGGACTTCATGGATTCAAACCACCGCTACCTTAGGCTTATTCGTCTCCTTGATTGTCATCATTTTGTGTAAACAAAATTTGGGAGACGAAAAATTCAATGATTGGGGATGGAGAGTACCGTTTTTATTGTCGATTTTATTGGTAGTCGTTTCCGTTATCATTCGGATGCAGATGAAAGAATCGCCTATGTTTGCGAAGTTGAAAGCAGAAGGCAATGTTTCTACAAATCCATTGAAAGATTCTTTTGGTAACAAAGAAAACTTCAAAATGGTTTTGTTAGTGTTGTTCGGCGCGACCATGGGTCAAGGCGTAGTTTGGTACACAGGTCAATTTTATGCACAATTGTTCTTGTTGAACACTTGTAAAGTGGATGCGACGCAAGTAAATAGCTGGTTGTGTGTGGCTTTATTGTTAGGAACGGGTGGATTTGTTCTTTTTGGCTGGTTGTCCGACAAAATTGGACGTAAAGTCATTATGATGATGGGTATGGCATTGGCAGTGGTTTGCACTAAACCTTTGTTCCAACGCATGTATGCTTACGCATCGCCTGCTTACAAAACGGAAATCAAAGAAAAAGCAACTTCCGAAGTGAAAATGGCATTGGCTCCGAAATCCACAAAGGATTCTGTCAGAACGACCAAAACGGTTAAATTCTACACAGACGGAACGAGCGTAACCGATACCAAGAAAGAAACCGTGTTTGCAGATACCACTTCCGCAGCCGCAAAAACATACAAACAAGCTCCAGCAGCGAAAGTGGTTAAATTGGGCGATGGCAACAAATGGCCTATTATTTTCTCAATTGTATGTTTAGTATTGTTCGTGACGATGGTTTACGGTCCGATTGCAGCGTTTTTGGTGGAATTGTTCCCTACAAAAATTCGTTATACGTCCATGTCTTTGCCTTACCACATTGGGAATGGTGTTTTTGGCGGTTTAGTGCCGTTGATTGGAACGTTGATGACGGAAGCAACCAAAACAAAAGAATTGCAAGGCGGCGACCCTTTTGCAGGATTGGCATATCCGATGACGATAGCGATGTTATGTTTGTTGATAGGCACGATGTTGTTGCCGAAAAACGTCAACCACATGGATAATCAAGAAGGATAAAAGATTTCGCCCATGAAGTTCGGGAAACTTTCCAAGTTTCCCGAACTTGTGCGAGACCTAATGTTAAAATTTATTTTTTAAAAATCAAAATTTGAAATAATATGTTAGGATTATATGAAGGAGCAGTTGGTATGGGTATAGCGGCTCTTTGCGCGGTCTTAAATTTTGTGACAATGCCTGCGAATATCAACAATTTGATTAAAAAAGCGTTAGGCGTTTGTTGGATTTTGCTTGCGCCTTATGCAGCGTTTGCGTTTATTCAAGCAGGGTTTGCGAAAATGAATGCGCCAGGTGCGACGGCGGCGGTGAATACGCAATGGAGTATTTTGATAGGTATCTTTTTGCCCATCATGGTGGGTTTAGCGATTCACGGCTATTACAGTGTCATGGGTGAATACGATGCGGCTGAAGAATAAAAATATTTTGTTTTGATTTCTATTTGGTTGTGTTTCCTGTTTGCTGGTATAGGGTCGGTTTTGCAAAAAAACGGAGTCCTATACTGGCAAGTTTTGAGTCGGAAGGACGGAAATAAAAGGAATCAAGAGCACGAGGTTGTTCTGGATTCCTTTTGTTTTATTAATCCTTATTCTGTTGCCCTCAACAATTCAGATTTCGTTTTATCCTTACAATGAGACACTTGACCGCAATCGAATACAGTAAATCGAGCGCGATTCCGATAACCTTTCTCCGCGCCAATCCGGAGTTGAAGACCACATTTGTCTTTGGTCGCTGGGATATTGTATTCTGTCACCTCAAAATCGTTGTTTTGTTCATCGATATCGGATTCCAAATCGCCTTTTTTCGCTGTTGCTACGCCGCGCATTGTAAATTTTTCACAATTTCCATTTTCCATCGTGACTTCGTAAGCGATTTTGCCATTGCCGAGCAATTGCACTTTAAGCGATTCGTGCAAATCGGCGCGGTCGCACAAAAAGGTTCTGTACGGTTTGAAAACCTTTGGAAAAGTCGTTGTAGCGACTTTCGGTGCAGGTTTTTGAGGTTTGCTTTGCGCAAACGCAAGATTCGCTGCCATCAACAAGGCAAATAAACAAAGAATTGGTTTCATGTTAAAGTAATTAATTGAACACAAAGGAAAATCGTGCAACTGCGAACACCCCAAAAGAATGCCCATATGTCTCCTATGCTCCTATGTGTTTTAAAAATGATATGAAATACTATTATTCAAACTCAAAGTCCTTCTTTTCACATCCAAAGGCGGCGCGCTATCATAAGTAATAATCCAAGTCGTTGCAAAATCGACGTGTTTGGTAAAGTGAAAATTCAAACTCGTATTATTAGAAATCCTAAAATCACTAAACAAATCCAAGCGCGGTTGCCAATAAGTCGTCGTAATAATTTCCCCTAAATCATTCGGCAGCCCCATGTTGAACACCAAATACGACGAAAGCCGATGATTTTTATGCACGGTTATCGCATCATTTTCTTTGGTGCGCTCATACTCATACATGTATAAACTGCCCGCATTAATCGTCAACGCTTTGGAATTCAATATTTTACGTCGAAGCCCCGTCCCAATTAAATTCCGAGATTGAAGGCGCAATAATTGGTCATATTGGGTTTGCGTAAAACTTTCCCATCGCCATTGCGGATCCAAGATGCGGCTGTACCGCAAATGCAGTGCACCCACATTATTAATGACTTCTTGCGTCGTATGCGCCAATGCGTAATTCGCTAAAAATAAGAAATTATTTTTACGGTCTTTGGTTTTGACCTGCAAAATCGCCGCACTTTCGATTTTGAGCATCGTTTCTTCATTATTATCCTTGTATTCGAGGGCAAAATTGAAGCCTGACATGATACGCTGCGTATCCATTTGGAGTCTTTGGCTCTCAACATTGACCACTTGCGCCCATCCTCGTGCGTAAAAACAACTTAATGTAAGTAAAATTAAAATGATTTGTTTCATTAATTGGAATCGTTGATTTATAAATAGTAATCCATTACAAAGGTAAAAAGGTAATGTGAAATATCGAAACTTTCCTTCTTTTTCAGCGATTTGAGTTATTTTAAATTGGTAACGAAGTATAATTCCCAGATTATTATTATTTTCGCGGCTTCAATTTAATTATTCATCCGTTTATTATCAGACAATTATGGAAGAAATTGCCAAGCAGCAGACCGAACTCATCCACGCGGTGGATACGGTTTGGGTAGCGATTTGTGCCGCGCTCATTTTTCAAATGGAAGGCGGATTTGCCTTATTGGAAGCTGGTTTTGTGCGCTCCAAAAACACCATTAGCATCATTGCCAAAGTCATTATTGACATTATATTTGGCGGCGTTGCGTTCTATGCGATTGGTTTTGGGATTGCCTACGGGAAATCGAATGGTTGGTTTGCCTTTGGCATGGGCATTTCGAGCAAAGATTTAGGCTTAGGCTTGACCGTTCCGAATTCTCTTTTCTGGTTTATGCAATTAGGATTTTGCGTTGCCGCCATCTCGATTGTGTCGGGCGCGATGGCAGAACGGATGAAAATCTGGGCTTATGCCGTGTTTGTCTTGATTTTTTGTTCGGTTTTGTATCCTTTGGCGGCGAATTGGGTTTGGAATCCCAATGGCTGGTTGTCTAAAATGGGATTCAACGATTTTGCAGGTTCGGCGGCAGTGCATGCGATGGGTGGTTTTGCGGCATTGGCGGGCGCGATGGTTTTAGGACCGCGCCTTGGCAAATACAATGCAGATGGTTCTATCAATCCGATTCCCGGACATAATTTGCCATTGGCAGCCGTTGGCGCATTCATTTTATGGTTTGGCTGGTTCGGATTTAATCCCGGTTCGACGGCGGCGGCAGTCGGCAAATGGCAATTAATTGGTCAAGTGACGACAAATACGTTCCTTGCCTCTGCGATGGGCGGGATTTCCACGATGGTTTATACCCAAATTCGCCACAAACAAGTGGATATAACCATGGTTATCAATGGGATTTTGGCAGGTTTGGTTGCGATTACGGCGGGTTGCAACGTTGTAAGCCATGTTTCTGCGTTGATTATCGGGTTGATTGCAGGGATTTTGGTGGATATTGCCGTTATCACGATTGACCGAATGAAAATTGATGACCCTGTGGGCGCGATTGCCGTACATGGCGTGAACGGTTTTTTTGGAACGGTTGCAGTCGGCTTGTTTTCTCAAAAAAATGGTTTATTAACCAAAGGCAGTTTTGAAGGGTTGACGACCCAAACGCTGGGCGTTGTGGTGATTGCAATCTTCTCTTTTGCAATGAGTTATGCCATTTTGACCTTGTTGAATAAAGTCATTGGCATCCGAATCTCGCGCATTGAGGAGCAAGCAGGTATCGACCATGTCGAATATGGGGTCGAAGCGTATTCAACATTTGAATAATTTAAAACCTAAACAAAATGAAAAAAGTAGAAGCGATAGTCAAACCATCCAAATTAAAAGCCATTCAAGCGGGATTGATTGCAGCAGATATTCCGTGTATGACGGTGGTGCCTGTGAAAGGTTGTGGCTTGCAGAAAACATACGCGGAAGTGTATCGAGGTACAGAACGTCCGTTGATTTTGCACTCTAAAGTGTTGATAATCTGCGTGATAAGCGATGAAAATTTGGAAAAATGTATCGACGTGATTTTGGATAATGCGTCGGAAGGCAATGTGGGCGATGGTAAAATCTTCGTGTACGATGTGGTGGATGCGATTCGGATTCGGAATCGGGAACGCGGCGGCGGCGCGATTCGGTAATCTTTCAGATACCATTATAACGCATTTGAAAGTGGCTGTCGTAGTCTTAAAATTGGCAAAGACTTAGTTAAAAAAAGCGTACCCGTTCAAACCATTTTGAACGGGTACTACTTAAAGTTTCATAGTTATTTTTTATCTTTTAATGCACTTTTGCTTTCACGCGCACAGGACTCCGACCAATGCTCTCGTAATTAAAACGCAAAACCCTCATTTTATCCAAATCATACAAATTGCGCCCATCAAAAATCGCATTATCTTTCAAAACTTTAATGCGTTCAAAATCGGGTTGGCGGAAAACACTCCATTCCGTCGCAATGACCAAACTATCCGCGCCTTGTACCACTGCGTATTCATCCGACATATACTTAATTTTTTCGCCATATATTTTTTTAACATTTTCCATCGCTTCTGGGTCGAAAACCTGCACTTTCGCGCCCGCTTCCAACAATTCATCTATCATATACAACGCAGGTGCTTCCCGAATATCATCCGTATTGGGTTTGAAAGCCAAGCCCCAAAACGCGAAAGTCTTTCCAACAATCCCATTTTTATAAAACTTTTTGATTTTTCTCATCAATGCTGTTTTCTGTAACTGATTGACTGTCATCACAGAACGCAAGATTTTAAAATCATATTTATGGTCTTCTGCGGTTTTGAACAAAGCTTGAACGTCTTTCGGAAAACAGCTTCCACCATAACCAATCCCTGGGAATAAAAAGCGTTTACCAATCCGATTATCACTGCCCATGCCAATACGCACATTATCAACATTCGCGCCAGTTAACTCACACAAATTTGCAATCTCATTCATGAAAGAAATCCGCGCTGCTAAGTAAGCATTCGCTGCATATTTCGTCATTTCCGCGCTGCGCTCATCCATGAAATAAATCGGATTGCCTTGACGCACAAACGGTTCATATAATTGTTTCATCACTTTGCGAGCGCGTTCGGATTTTGTACCAATCACCACACGGTCGGGCTTCATAAAATCTTCCACTGCAACCCCTTCGCGTAAAAACTCAGGATTCGACACCACATCAAACAAATCTTCACTTAAATGATCTGCCAAAAGCGCGTGCACTTTTTCCGAAGTACCCACAGGCACCGTACTTTTGTCCACAATCACCTTATAATCTTTGATAAGTTTCGACAATTGAGCCGAAACGCCCAAAATATAGGATAAATCCGCAGAACCATCTTCGCCCGGCGGGGTAGGCAATGCCAAAAAGATAATTTTAGCGTCTTTAATTGCCGCCGCCAAATCCGTCGTGAAGTGCAAACGACCTTGTTTGGTATTGCGTTCAAACAATAAATCTAAACCTGGCTCAAAAATGGGCACTTCGCCGCGCTGCAATCGCGCTACTTTGTTTGCGTCAATGTCCACACAGGTAACGTGATTACCCGTTTCAGAAAAGCAAGTGCCTGTAACCAAGCCGACATATCCAGTACCAACGACTGCAATATTCATATACAAATCAGTTTTTAGTTAATATGATAATCAAATGAATGAATAAATGAATTGGACGCAAAGGTATATCCTTTTTAGGAAGCGTGAAATAGAGCGAATTAGGTAAAATTAACATCTAAATTTATCACAATTCATTCTAAATCAAAACCTTAATGAGTTTCCTAATTCAAAAAAAATCAAAAGCCTTTCATTCAATATCTGAAAGAAAGGCTCCGATTATAAGTGACAAAAATAATTCCAATCTACTAAAAGAATTGATTCCGATTATCGGTAATCACTGCTTTTTTACGCAAGGCTTGCACCAATTTACCGCGAACTTGCGATTTCACACCCATCGTCAATTGATTGCGCAAACTGGTTTTATCCGCAGGAGCTTCTTTAGACGCGCCTTGTTGGGTCGGCTGCACGACAAAAACACCTGTTTCACCCAAAATAGGTTGTGAAACCCCATTTAATGCCGTCGTAAACGCTGCTGCTGCGACTTGTGGTTCATTCCCAACGCCCGGAACAAACGGCGCGTTAAACGTAGCTCCTTTCGCTGTATCAATTTTAACATTGTAAGCTGTCGCAATCGCACTCAAATCTTGACCGCCTGTTTTCAATTTTCCTCTCAAAATCTCTCCTTTTTTGCGATTTTTGACCAACGGAGTCAACTCTTCTTTGACCGCTGCCAAGGTCGGAACCCCTTTAGGCTGAATCGTTTTCAAACCAATCAAGACATATTTATTCACATAACCGCCATCTGCCTCATTAAAAGTATAAACTTCGGGGGCAACCGCATTCAATTTGCCCTTGTCATACGCCCAACGAACGATGCTCCGCGATGTTTCATTCTCACCCAAAATGCCCACAGAAGCATCATGCGCTTTCAACGGTTGCGAACCATCCACTTTTAAACCACTTGCAACCGCTTCTTTTTTCAAAGCATCCCAAGATTTGCGGTTTTTTTCCAACAAATCATTCGCCGTATTGCTAATTCTTTTCGTCGTCGCATCGCTCGGCACAATCGGTTGACGCACATAAGCCATTTTATAACTTTCTGCTTTACCCGCTTTCACGCCCGTCACTTGCACCAAATGTACGCCAAACTGCGTTACAACCGTATAAAATTTGCCTTGTGCCGCCGTTTCAAAAATTAATTTATTAAATTCAGGCACCATCATCCCTTGCGCCACATATCCTAAGTCGCCCCCTTTCATTGCCGCAGACGGGTCATCATTGTTTTTCACATTCAACGAATCCCAATTAAAACCTCTTTCCGCCAACACTTTCAAACTATCCATTAACTTTTGCGCACCCGCCAATTCTTCTGCTTTCGCCACTTTTTTCAAAATATGACGCGATTTCACCGAATCGGGCAACATTTTTTTATCCACCACTTTCGCCAACCAATACGCTTTGCTATCCATATAAGGTCCGATAACCGTCCCTTTGCCCGCGCCACCGATGATTTTCTTCAACTCAGGACTCAAACCATCCGCTTTGCGATACATATTATCCATACCGCCATTGTTGATAGTCGCAAAAGTAGAATCATTCGCCGCCGTTTTCATCCCTTCGACCAACGCCGAAACTTGACTCAAAATCTTCGCCGAATCCTCCACAGAAGGATTCACCTCAAAAGTAAGGTAATCCACTTTGCGCGTTTCCTCCTCTTGATAATATTTGTGTTGATTGTCCTGCAAATATGCATTATAATCCCCATCTGTCAACGTCACCTCTTTATCATTCACCAAATCAAAAGGCACTTTAACATATTGAAAATCAAGGGTTTGCGTCATGTCCGTAAACATCGCATCCGCCATCCAAGTCGGCGTATAAAGCCCTTTAGAAACCAAATTCGTAATTTTCTCCTGCAACCGCCCTTTAATCGCCTGTTTTTCCAATTCATGCCATTTATAGACAAACTCTGGACTCAACTGTTTTTTAGCTTGAATCGCCGATTTGATTTCATCCAACTGCTTCATATCAAACTGACCCGTTTGTTGATCCGTCAACGCCTGCCGAACCACAGGCGAAGGCGCGCCAAACTCCGAACCAAACATCAATTGTCGGATTTCATCCCGCGAAACGCCCAAACCAATCGCTTTTGCCTCTTTGGAAATCACCGCTTCATCCACGAAAAAATCCCAAATTTCGCGCCGCGCCGCCAATGCACCCGAGCGATTGCCATACATTACTTTTTCTTTGGTATTGAAATCATTGTAATCCAATGTTTTACCATTGACTTTGCCCATCGTATTGGTGGAACGACCGCCGCCGCCACTCCCCCGATTCGAGGCAGTCATAACGTCCATGATGACGAAACCGCCAATCGCTAAGACCATCAAAACCAAAATGAGAGTCCCTTTCTCACGAATTTTTCCAATTAAAGCCATATCTTTCGCTGCTTTTTGTATTTTGGTTGAATATAAAGAGATTTGTAAAAAGTTTAAAAAACTGAAAAAACACAGGGATAAATGATTGTGTTTGCAAAAAAGACATATAAACACAATTATTTATCTCTGATGCCGCGAACCTGCGGGGCAGATAAAAAACCGTGCAAAATAACGGGATTGAATTGTAAATTCAAAATTTTGAGCGTTAGTAATCCTTCATTTTGGCAAATTTAACGATATTAATTTTTGAAAGTTCCAGATGAGACTTGTTTTAAGTTTGGATGCTGCATTTTGGAAGGAAAATAACTACTTTTGCGCGGCGTAGTACACCTAAGTAACTTGGACTAAATTAAACGCGCAAAACTTGCGTCCAGTTTGAAACGCTGTCCATTACCCGTAACATAAAATTTGGAAATTGTAGAGACGCGATTTATCGCGTCTTGCCCATTTCAAGCAGATTTCTTTTTTTGCAAAATAGGATTTCAATAGGGCAAGACGCGATGAATCGCGTCTCTACTAATTGATTTTTAATTATTTATATTTAGATAGGTTATTTAAACATAACTTTTTTTTGTTTTGAAAAAATAATAATATTTTGAAATTACATTTTAGTTTAATGCAAGCGGTCGCCGATACGCTGTTGGAAATTTTTCAAAACGGCAAATATGCCGATAAAGTGATTGAAAAAGTGTTGCGCGCAGACCGCAATCGCGGCGCGAAAGACCGTGCTTTCATCGCCGAAAATACGTATGAATGTGTGCGGTATTGGCGGCGATTATGGTTTTTGAAAACGGGCGAAACCGTGATTCCTGAAAAATTTTCCGCGACGGATATGATACAACTCATTGGGATTCAATTGATTTTGAAAGGCATTGATTTGCCCACTTGGGATGAATTTCGACATTTGGAAAAGGTGAAAATTTTATCTTATTTTGAAAAATTGAATCTGCGCAAAATTTTTGCGTCGATTCCCGATTGGTTGGATGAACAAGGCGTTGCAGAATTGGGAGAAGTGCCTTGGGGCGTTGAATTAAATGCGTTGAATCAACCTTCCAAAGTGGCTTTGCGGGTCAATTTTTTAAAAACGGATTTGAAAAAATTGCAATTGAATTTGTCCGCAGAAGGTTTTGATACGGATGTCGTTGGGACGGAATCGTTGGTTTTGCAAAAACGAGGCAATATTTTTCAATCGACCTTATTTCAAGCAGGACAGTTTGAAATACAAGATATTGGTTCTCAGGCAATTACGCGGTTTTTGGAAGTGGAAGCGGGAATGCGTGTCATCGATGCGTGTGCAGGCGCGGGCGGCAAAACCATGCATTTGGCGACGATTATGCAAAATAAAGGTAAAATCATCGCGCTCGACACAGAGGCTTGGAAATTAGACGAATTAAAAAAACGGGCAAAGCGTAATGGCGCGCATATCATCGAAGTACGTCAGTTGGAATCCACGAAAGTCATTAAACGATTGCATGAATCGGCAGATAGGGTTTTATTGGATGTGCCGTGTTCGGGTTTGGGCGTTTTGCGGCGGAATCCTGATGCAAAATGGAAATTATCGCCCGATTTTATTGCTAAAATCAAGGTTACGCAACAACAGATTTTGCAAGATTATTCCAAAATGACTAAAATTGGGGGCAAATTGGTTTATGCGACGTGCAGTATTTTCCCTTCGGAAAATGAAAAACAAGTCGAATTGTTTTTGAAACAAAATCCGAATTTTAAGTTTTTGAAAGAACAGAAAATCAGTCCTGCGCGAGATGGATTTGATGGATTTTATATGGCATTATTGGAGCGCGTTTCGTGAAATAAGTAACAAGACCTTAATAAGGTCTCGCACAAGTTCGGGAAACTTTCCAAGTTTCCCGAACTTTATGTCGCAAGTTCGGGAAACTTGGAAAGTTTCCCGAACTTTATGGGCGAATTTGAAAATTTATTTCACAAAATACATTTTTTCACAAAAAATATAATTAACTTTGCGCGCCTTTTCGCAATAGCGTCAATGTACTCCTGATAAAATTTTTATTATTTAATCTTCATAAAGAAATTTTGAATATGCCTTGTGGAAAAAAACGGAAGCGTCATAAAATCGCAACCCACAAAAGAAAGAAAAGATTACGCAAGAACCGTCACAAAAAGAAATAGTGTGATATGAATGATAAATGATGAATGATAAATGATGAATGATGAATGATGAATTTTTGAGAAAATTCATCATTCATCATTTATCATTCATCATTCATCATTTATCATTCA
>JBDKKX010000064.1:0-14974 GCA_039795795.1 Bacteroidota bacterium
ATTGTTTGATTTTCTCCTCGTCTTCCTGACATTGAAAAATCAAAAACAAGGCGCGCAATAAATTTTCTTCGGGCAATCCTAAGATTTTAAGATTCGGTTCCCGTTGCACATTCGTCAGCAAAAATCGGAAATTCGGAATATGTTTCAAAAATTCATTCGGCAAATGCGCAAAGAAATGATGAAAATCCCGCGTTTCCCAAACCTTCCCGCCCGCGCCTTGATGCACCACTATCGGCAAAATGCAGCTAAAGGGTTGATTATTTTGCACATCCAACAGCCAAATGCAGCAAAGATACAGCAAAATTTGAATAAAAATCTCGCGGTCAAAGTCTTTTTTATGCTCCAACAACAAAATTAAGCGCAATTCTTGGTCTTTAAATTTGCCTTTCCAAACCACGTCGGATTGCAATTTTTTCAATTGTCCTGTGACATATTCGGTATTATCCAATTCTAAAGAATCCAAATCAATGTATTGATTCACTTCTTTGGGGACAAATTCCGTTAAAAACAAGGTTAAAGCCTCTTTATTTTGCATGGTTGCGCGGAAAATCTTATCATCGATTTGGTGCAGATGGATTTCATCCGCCGAGAGGCTTGATTTTTTCGGTGTAGAATCGTTTGTCATAGTTGCTTCAGTAAATTCGCCCAAGTTCGGGAAACTTGAAAAGTTTCCCGAACTTGGGCGAGACCTAATTAAAATCTTATAAAGGTTTCTGCACATTTGGCACGACTTCTACCCACATCCCCGCTTGTCTTGCCGAAATCGTATTATCATACATCGCTTCACAAGCCGTCGTCGGCAAATAATATTTGCCCAAATACGAGGCATTCAACTGAACTCGATACGTATGCGTCTTCCCCGCCGCAATATCGAAATACGACAACACGCGGTCATCTCGAATATCTTGATATTCTGGCACAGAAGTATTAGAAAAAGTTGCCAATCGATCCATGCGCGCATTGTGGATTTCCCAACCCGATGGAAAGGTTTGCGTCAACGCCATTTCTTTATAACTTTTGCCCAATAATCCGGGATTTGTCACCGTCACTTCTGCAATGAAATCCGTCCCTTGCGGAATCGCAGCAGGATTTAAAACACTGCCTTGCAAGGTTTTATACGTCACATTCATTTTTAAATTATTGGAAGCAACCGTTTTATCACTGATAGCAGGTTGTCCGCGTTGCACGACGCGCACGAACAATTGTCCTTTACTCGTATTCTTTAAACCTACTTTATGACTGCCATCTGCTGGCATTTTAACTTGCATGACTGCATTTTTAGCATTTGCCGTCGCAGTTTTTCCATCCAAATCGTAATTAAAACTAAACGCACCTGTATTTGCACCGCCCGCAAATTTAGCCGCCGCCATCAAACCATAAGCCGTCGCTTGCGTCGAATACCAATCGCCTGAACTCAATCCGTGACTCACGATTTGCAACACCGAAAATGCTTTATTTTGTTCGCCCATCAACGTCAACGTTTCCAAAATCATCGCTTGGTCGCGCAAATCCGAACCATACGTATAAGACATTTCTCTATAACTCCGAACATCGGTCGTCGCAGTTGCAATAATTTCTTTGGCAACTTCAGGTTTTCCCAATTTGGCATAAGCCGCCGCCAATCGCCATTTCGCCGTATTGCCCAAACTTTTGCGTTCGCGCAGAGAGTTCATCGCGCCCATTTCCGCCTGTCCCGCCAATGCCAACGTGTATAAACGATACGTGTGATTCAATTCCGCGCTTTCATTCGACCAAAACTCCCCATTATTCACCGTTGTCGGTTTCAAGGCAGGCGGAGTCCATTTTCGAGACATCCGTTGTTGATAACTCGTCCAACGTTCCAAAACCGTCGGCGGCAACGCATAACCTGCCGCTTTCGCTTCCAACAAAAAATGTCCTACATAACTCGTTGCCCAAGAATCCACATTTTCATCGCCCGGCCAGTAGCCAAAACCACCGTCCGTATGTTGAAATTGTTTCAATCGTTCAATCGTCGCTTTGACATTCGTAACCGCTTGTTTCTTTTGTTCCTCATTGAGGTTCAACACTTTATCCACAAAAAGCTGCGGAAATCCAGCCGAAGTCGTCTGCTCAACGCAACCATGCGGATATTGCAATAAATACGTCAACCGACGCGACATATCTATCGGCGGAAAATTACTCACCTCCAAAGTCGCCTCATTCGTCCCCGTCGTGCCAAGCGCGTTGTAAGGCAATTCCCAAGATTGTCCCGCTTGAACCACCATTTCTTTCACATCCGTTGTCATCGGATTCGGATTCCGAACCTCCATTTCAATCTCCTCCGTAGCCGATTCGCCATTCCCTGTTGCCGAAATTTTGAACTTCGCAATCCCAATTTTATCATTCATTTTAAAATCAAACGAAACAATTTCATCGCCCGGACGCGCAAAAGTAATACTTTTAGAAGTTTCGCCGTTCCAAGTCGCCCGACCCGTCGTTTCCTCCACCTTCACCGTAACATTTTTCACCTTGTCCTCCATCGCAAACACATTCACAGGCAATTTCAATTGTTCGCCCGGTCCCAACACCCGCGGCAACGTCGCTAAAACCATCAACGGTTTCCGAACAGGCATCGTCTTTTCGCCCGAACCATACGCGCCCGAACCATTGCACGCCACCACCATCGCCCGAACCGAACCCACATAATTCGGAATCGTCACCGTATGTTTTTTAGAACCGCCATCCGTATAAAACGGTCCCAAATTCATCACCACAGGTTTAAACCGATTCGCCTTTTGCGCATTCTTCGGTTTCGCAAAACCGTCCCCACCAATATTCAAAATTCTTTCCATTTGACCGCCTTGCGCACCCAGCACTTGGTCATACAAATCAAAAGTCTGAACCCCCAAGGCTTCCCGCGCATAAAACACATCCCAAGGATTCGGCGTTTTAAACCGCGTCAAATCCAACAAACCATCATCCACCAGCGCAATCGTATAAGCCATCGCTTTTCCCGACTTTTCGCTGACCTCAATCGTCACTTTTTCCTCTGGTTTCAACACATCCGGACATTTCACAATGGGTTCTAAACGCGTTTTTGGGTCTTCTACATGTAACGGTTCTACACCATACATCCGAATCGGCAAATCATTCTTCACCTGATTGTGCGGCTGCACCACCGAAATAAACGCATAAGCCGTCGGAGCCATTTCAGGAGTCGCTTTCGTAGCATACTTCGTCATACCACCCCCTTTCACCGAAATCCACTCCGAACTCAACACTTTAGAACCATTTTCAATCGAAACCAACACTTTACCCGATTCTCCTGTCGGAATATTTAACTCAATATTGTCCCCAACAGCAAATTTTGTTTTGTTCACAGAAAAATTCAACATCGCCGCCGCATTCCGACTTTGCTCATTGCTTTCCTCATCGTCATCCCAAGGATAACCCGCGTAGAAAAAATCACCCGTCGAATGACCACTCACAGCATCCGTCACAAACACCATATAACGCCCCCAAGTTTCAGGCTTCGTCGAAAGCGTCGCAACCCCATTGCCATCCGTCCGCAACGTCTCATGTTGAAGTATCTTTTTCACCGTTCCCGAACTAAAATCCGCTTGGTCATCGCTGCCATTTTCCCACCACCAACGCCAATCGACTCGATAAACATTCACATCTAACGTCCTGTTACTCAACGGTTTACCATCTTTATCGACGCAAACCAATGGCACATTGCCCGTTTTATTCATATCCAAACGCTTCTCCCCATACTTATTTTTCGGAATTTTAACCCCTGTATAGGCTTGAAACGGCGAATAATCCACCACAAAATAATCCGAACTAAAATCGCCACCCGCTTCAAAAGCCCGAATCTTAAAACCCGCTTTCATCTTACCAGGCGCATTCGTCGCTTTCGGCAACGAACCACTTACATTCGCTAAACCATTTTCATTCACTGCCGCATCAAAAACCACTTGTGGTTCCGCCTTATAACTCCTTGTCGGCGCGTCAAATACATATTCTTTATATTTATCAAACTTCGTCGGAACCGAATTTAAAACCACTTCCACTTTCGCTTTCAAATTTTTCGCAACTGCGCCATGCAACCAATTCAATTGCAACGTACCATTCAACTTTTCATCGCCAGCAGCAATATCCTTTTTGCCAAAATCCAAATTGATTTTCAACCGATTCGGTTTCACCGTTTCAATTTTAACGGGTTGAGAAAACGTCGCGCCGCCCACCTTGACATCCGCCCGCCAAGTCCCCGTCGGCGCATCAGGACGCGTCGCAACATGCAACGAATACAGATTTTTAATATTTTGAACCGCCGTAGAACGATGTTGCAAAATCCCTTTGGAATCATACAATTCCAATTGAATCGGATAATTCTCAGGCAATTTCGCATTCTTATCCTCCAAAACAAAATTCAAATACAAAGAATCGCCCGGTCTCCAAACCCCGCGTTCCCCATACAAATAACCTTTCAAACCTTTCTGCGCCTTATCCCCCGAAACATCGAAACGACTGAGGTTCAACGAGTTCGCATCCGAAATCGGCAAATAACCCTGTTGATCACCCACCCGCGCAATCACAATATAAGGTTTCCCTTTCACCTCGACCCGCGCCGTCCCATTCGCATCCGTCGCCGCCGTCGCTAAAAGTTGATTTTGACCATCGATAAATTCAAGTTTAACATCTTTTTTCGGTTCCGTCGTCAACAGGTCGGAGACGACCACAAAAGTAGAACCATCATTCCCGCGCTTCGCAATAATCCCCAAATTGGAAGCAATCACATTGCGGCTGATAAACCGACTCGAACCATATAAATCATAACTATTGCCACAAGCCGTCTGCCCATTCTCATCGTCGCGATGATTTTCCCCATAATAATTCAAAATCGATTTAAAATCATCGCCATCGGTATCCATTTCCTCATTCACCGCCATTCCGGGCATTTCATCTTTAGCCGTTTTGCACGCCAAATTCGTATCTTTCTCCTTGAAACCAATCCGAATTTGATAAATCGCCTGCGGATCCGCCTTAATTAATTTCGACAAATCCACCGCATACCGCGTCCACCTATCCGATTTCGCCCCCGGATTCAATTGAGATAAAGGAATCCGCTTCTGCAAAATCACCCGTCCTACATGTTCTAAACCATACCTTCCACCCGTCAAATCATTGGTTTGCAAAAACTGTAAAACATTGTTATTGAAGATTTTAAAGATTTCCACATGCACCGCATTCAAATTAATCGCCTCAAACGGAAATTGCAAACCCTCATTACTCGGCATAATCACGCCCCGTCCCAAAACCCGAACTTTCGGTTTATCTTGGTCGAATTCCAACGACCAAGGTTTAATATCCGTTAAAGTCTTATTTGTATTACTTTTAATACTTGCAGCAATATTCAACAATTCTCTCCCCGATTTTTTCACCGCAGGATACGCATTAATATTATTCCCATCCGCGCTAAAACGCATGTCCGAACTCGATTCCCCATTGAAACTAATCAACCCTTTATAATCCTGCGTCGGATTCACAGGGTCGCTCAAATGAATCTGAATATACTGTTCCGCATCGCGCTTCACCCGCACATTCGTCACTTTAAACACCCCAAGCGCAGGCACTTCCACCGATTCGCTGCCACTGACCCCATTCGCCCCAACACTTTTTCCATTCCAAGACACCGTTACCACACCACTTTCCCCCGTTCGCTGCACCTTTTTTGCAATAAAACGATGTTGGGTTTCGCTATGCAACCAATTGACCGTCAAGGATTTACCATTTTGTTTCACCGTCAACACTTTCTCCAAAGCCTTATTATCCGTCGGGTCAGAAGTCGTAAGCGTACCCGTCACCTGTTGAACCGCCATATCATTGGCATTTTCAGGCTCGATACCATCGGTCTCCACGTCGAAATGTAAAGTCCTCGTTTTAAAATCAAATTCAAAAACTTCCGCATCTGTCGGCACATTCTTGAACAATTTATTTAATTTAACCCTCGCCAAATACGAACCATTAGATTCAAACGATTTCGCAGGCATAAAACGAATCGTGCGGTCATCTTCCCAAACCGCAGTCCCTTCCAAAGAAGGATTCATGGACAAAACGCCATTCTCCACAGGCGTACCCACCTTTTCCGAAGCCACCAACGGACCCGTAAAACGGACTCGAATCGGCGTTTCCTTAGCAACCGAACCGGCTGTATATGCATACACGTAGTTCGCCTGCGCAGCAGTCATCTTTTTGGCAACTAATTGTTGACGTTTGCATGCACCCGTGTAAAGCACAAGCGCGGCGGCGGCGGCAGAAGCAACCATGAAGCGAACAAATTGAGCTGTTTTCATTGTCATTGCGACGGTGTTGGATTTAAAATTAAGGACAGTTGAAAGATGTTGGTTATCGAATTCCGTTTCGGCGTACCCTTTTGGCTGATTTTTCATATCCTCCAAAGATGGATACAAATCTACTCTAAAATCAGATTAAACCGTTTGTTTTTTTTAAGATATATTTTTTGGAAGCACAATTAAGTAACCGAAGTTAAACAAAAATAGTTCCTTAAAATAGCATTCAAACCGAATGTTTTGCTTTGGAAACAATTAAAATTTTCTGGTCTGAGAAATCCATCCACGCATAGTCATAAACGATGTGATATATTTTATTTTCTTTATTCCTATAAATGCCTGTCATATAACCAAATCGAAAACCCGCCCGTTCTAAAACCAATCGATCCAAAGTTGATTTTTTAGAATCGCCCATTAACTGGTTTAAAATGGTTCGATTCTGATGCAAATAACCATCAATTTCCGCAGTGACTTCTAATGTTGCTATTTTTTGAGCATTGTTAAAAGCATTTTTACAAGTTGTGGAGCAAAATTTCTTATCCGAACGCCCTTTGATAGGCGTTTGACATTGTTGACAAGATTGACTCATAGTGGTTCATAGATTTTTAAGGTGAATAATTTAAGGGGTGCAGTACGTTGGAATTGGGATTCAATGGGATTTTTTTAGGATTAAATAAGATTGATTTTTTAGGATTGATTGGATTGAAAAGCTATAAATCAGATAAATCTTAAAAAATCAATCCCATTGAATCCTTAGTACGGGACAAAAAAGGTGTAGAGCGAATTGGAACACAGATGACGCAGATTTTACAGATTTACACGGATTTTTTGGGGAATTTAAGTTGGATTTTAAGCCTAAAATACAAAAAAATCCGTGTAAATCCGTAAAATCCGCGTCCTCCGCGTTCCCATTTGTATCGTAATTTTTTTTGTCCCGTACTAAGCATTTAATCCTAAAAAAATCCCATTGAATCCCAATTCCAACGTATCACCCCCTTTAGATTTGATAGAATATTTGTTTATATCGGCTAATAAACGATTATAACAATTATAAACGGTTATAGCGAATAACAATCAATTAAGTTTATAAAAATCTGATAATCAATTGATTATATAATCAAAAGGAAATAGTTTTGTCCCACAATTATCCTAAAAAAAGTTCAATTAACTTTCATTAAAAATCACCATTCAGGATGGAACTTTATGTACAATCTATTACCTTTGAACAAACGCTTAGAATTGGGATTACGAATCGTCCATACGATAAATCGTTTCCCGAAAAAATGAAAACCTTAAAAGGTAGTCGCTGGTGTCCAGAACGCAAATGTTGGCATATTCCCGACACCGTCGAGTCTTGGGGCAAATTTAATCAAGTTTTTGAAAAAGAAAAGATTATCTGGACTCAAAAAATAGCCACAACACCCGATTTAGGCGAACAATCGCCGAAAGACGCGCCACTAACCCATAGTGCTGCCGCGATTCCAGTAGAATCGGATAAAATAATAGCGCGTTTTTGCGACCAAAAACCAAATCGCGTTTTTCTAGTCGTGCCGCCCCTTCAAAAAGATTGGATTACTTTTATAAAAAAATTACGAGGCGCGCTTTGGCATGAACGCGAAAAAGTTTGGAGTGTGCCTAAAACAAAAGATTTGGCAGACAGTTGTAAGGCACATTTTGGTAAAAACCTTGTTATAGACAAAGAAACGCCTTTTATATTGGAATGCACTGCACCTTTGTTGCGACCTGCATATCATCGTTCCAAAGAACAAATTGTTATATTTAAATTGGAATCTAATATCAAAAATTGGTATTTGGATATTCCTAAAAAATTGATTATTAGTCATTTACCAATTATTAAAAATATTAATGGTAGAACGTGGAATGGAGATTGGTTTGTTTGGGAAGTGCCCCAAACGAAATTAACCTTGCGCTTTTTAGAACAATATTTAAAAGATGTCTTAATCTGGACATTTGAACCCGATTCCAATATTTTGGATGGTATGATTCCACCCAAATTACTCGTGTCCCCGACTAAAACACCACAAGCGCGTTATGAAATTGCAATCATAGCTTTTGAACAAGCATTAACCTTAAAACGCTACAGCTTTCGGACGATTAAAACCTATAAAAATCTATTGCGACAACTATTTATTTATTATGATGATATAAAACCAAGCCTCATAACTCGTTCACAGATAGATAGTTATGTTGCAAAATGTATCAAAGAAAATAATATTTCAGAAAGTTATCAGAATAGTTTATTAAGCGCGATAAAATTTTTTTATGCAAATGTTGTAAACCAAGAATCCAAAGTAGAGAAACTATTTCGACCCAAATTACCTCAAAAATTGCCCCAAGTATTAACAGAATTGGAAGTAACCCGTTTTTTAAAATCCATCGAAAACCTAAAACATCAATGCATTATGATGCTGATTTATTCCGCAGGCTTGCGGCTTGGAGAAGTGACTCAATTGAAAATCAATGATTTACAATTAGACGAAAAACGAATTTTTATTCATAATGCCAAAGGAAAAAAAGATAGATGTACCATTTTATCGCCCAAAGTTATAAAGATATTAGAAAAATACCAAGCCGAATATAAGCCCGTAGAATGGCTTTTTGAGGGACAAACAGGCGGCAAATACAGCGAAAGAAGTGTACAAGCGATTTTTGAAGACGCTCGACGCAAATCCAATATAAATCCAGTGGCAACAACCCACACGTTGAGACACAGCTTTGCAACCCATTTATTGGAAAAAGGGGTTGATTTGAGGTACATTCAGGAGCTTTTAGGACACGCGAGCAGCAAAACGACGGAAATTTATACCCATATTACCAAAAAAGGATTTCAGAACATAAAAAGTCCATTGGATGATTTGGATATTTAAAATAATTTAAAACAATTATTGAACAACCATTTTCGTTGTTGAACAACCATTTTCATTGTTGAACAACAAAAATGGTTATTGAACAACCATTTTCGTTATTCAACAACAAAAATGGTTGTTCAATAACCATTTTCGTTGTTGAACAACAAAAATGGTTGTTCAGTAACCATTTTTGTTGTTCAACAACAAAAATGGTTACTGAACAACCATTTTTGTTGTTGAATAACCATTTTTGTTGTTGAAATTAATTTTTTAAACTTTTGAAGTGATATCAGAGGTTGTTTTTGCATAAGATTCACGCGGATTCGGAGCTTTCTGCAAAATCAACTTGAAAATAGGATTGAATTCCAATTCCTTAACCCGCCGCCGAACATAAGAAACATTCCAAGAACAATCTTTGGAAGCATTATCTCGTGCCGATTTCAAAAGCACAGCCGTATTCTCATTTTGCGCCATGATACTGACAATAGATTTAAAAAAAATAGTTCTTTCTTCAAAACCATTCACATCAAAATCGACAGAAAGAATTTTGGGATACTCTTTAGCAACTTTGAGCCAATATTCAGCGACGACAATATTATCATCACTCAAAAAAGCTTCACCAACCGTTTGTTTCGACATTTTCGCAGCCATTGCCTGATAAAGCAAAGCCATTTCTTGATGATGCGTTTCGATAGCAGTGGCAAGGGCTTGTACGCTCATACTTGCCAAATCTTGATTTGAAATCATTGAAATATTCATGTTTTACAAATAAAAAAGTTTTTAAATGTTTTTTTATTGGAACCCGTGAAACGGTTCCGCAGGTCATCGTATTGCGATACAAATATATATGTAATATTGTCATAAAAGCAAATTAAAAATAATTATTTTTAAAATATTTTTCAAAAAAATAATTTAAAAATAATTTAAAAATAATTGCCTTATAATTTGGAGTTATGAATGATGTTTTCTTATATTTGTGCTGCAATTGTGATTTTTATCGTGTTTGTAACTAAATAAAATAATATATGTACTTTTTTTATAAAATTGAAAAACTGCTGACTATTTGAAGGTAAACGCAACTCGCGCTATGCTATACGATAAAGTGCGTCAGTGCGATCGTTGTCCGCAATTTTTTATATATAAATAAATAAGAACTTGCTCCTAATTAAGGAGTTGTAGCAGAATTGTGTGTTTTTGGGGTACTTGTGCTGGATTTGTACGAATGGAATTGAGGGCAAAAATCGTACAAAATACACTCATCGAATAAAAAATTGGAGTAAATAGGTTCTACAAATCCTCAACGTTGAATGGATTTGAAGGTAAATAGGTTCAAAGCAAAAAAGATTTTTAAGCAACTATCGGTAAATTTGAACGAGTTAAGGAATCAAGTTATAAATGAAAGAAATAATATTATTGATCACGTTGATTGGGTTGCCGAACAGGACTCTTGCACAGTTTGTACGAGAATTGCGCGAAGAAGAAAAGATACCTAAAGATGAATTGATCAATTATGAATTGAAAGACATCGCTTTATTGCAAGAAATTTCGACGAGCAAAATCAATGGCGAATCCAAATGTCTCCTAAAATATCCAGAATGGACCGATTCATTTAGACATAATCCGCAAACGAATTCTTTTATCTTTTGGAGAAATAAGACAAGACTTATTGAAGGAAAAGTCAATCCAGAAATCCAAAAAGACCCAGCAGAAGGAGGCGCACGGACTGGAATCTGGACGTTCCGATATGACGACGGGAAGCTTTTTGCGACGGGCAAGTATGATTCTGCGGGAAACAAGATTGGAAAATGGCTTTTTTATTATCCGAGTGGCGAGCTCAAAAAAATAATCCATTATCGTTTTTGGGATTTGACATTGGTTTGGGATGTAGACTCCAACAAGCATTTTTTAGTACAAAAATCTAAACTCGACGAAAAATATTTGGAATATTACGAAAATGGAAAACTAAAAGTAAGCGGAACGTATAAATCAGAGGTTCTTTGGAAAGATTCCGCTTATGTTGTGAGTAGTCAGCATTATTGTGAAATTCCTGATACTTCGTTGCAACGCTATACCAAAGGTCAAATTTTTGTAACCCGAAAAACTCAAAAGTGGTTGTATTATGACGAGCAGGGAATCTTAGTGAAGGAAGAAAATTATGATTGAGGTTGCAAAGCGAGTAACGATTGAAAAAATCCGTTTTGAATTTGGGCGGTAATAAATATTTAAAAAAATATGCGGACAACAAAGCACTGCGCGGCAACCCCTCGCAAACCCCAACGCAAAGGCTCGACTGCGAGGGGCTGCGTCAGTGCCATCGTTTGCAACCATTTTTTACCTATACATAAATAAGAACTCGCTTTCCGTCCATGAGTTGGGACGATTTTGAGATTTTCGAGGTGGAAAAGTTGGATTTGTACGAAAGGTTTTGAGGGCAGGAATTTTGTAAAATTTCCCATCGTAAAGAGTTTGAGGGCGATATGTCCTGCAAAAGTTCGAGATTCGGGCGATTTTGAAGTGTATTTGCTCGACCCCATTCGTCTGGGGAGAGAATTTTTAAGCAAATCAATTGAGAAAGAAAAAAATGAATGACTGGACAGAAAAAATAATCGCTTGCTGGGTTCACGAAAAAGTCCGCTTGAATTTAGGAGCTTCGAGGGAAGAAATCCATCAAGCCGAAAAAAAGTTGGGTTTTCTTTTTCCGAAGGACTTTAAAATGTTATATTTGCGAGTCAATGGTTTGGAGGATTGGCTTCCGAATCTGTTTACGCTTTGGTCTTTGGAACAAATTATAGCCGAATCTCAAATTTGCCCCAATCCCCAATTTATTGGGTTTTCCGATTATTCTATTCATTGCCATGATATTGGATTTCTCAAGGATCAAGAAGGCATTTTTAAATATTCGCATGCCCCCGAAAAGATTGCAGAAACTTTTGAAATCGGCTTGACCTTGATTCAGACTGACTCTATCTTGATTTATTAGCGAAAAGATTGGGGTTGAGTTGGTTTTCGGTTTCGGAGAGAATAATATCTGAAAAAACGGTTGCAAACAAAGCACTGCGCGGCAACTCCCCGCAAACCCCAACGCAAAGGCTCGACTGCGGGGAGTTGCGTCAGTGCCATCGTTCTCGGTAATTTTTTATATATACATAAATATTAACTGGCTTTCAGCCAATGAGTTGTGGTACAATTGCGGATTTTAGTGGTGGAAAGGCTGGATTTGTAGGAATGAGTTTGGATTTTTTAGAGCCTATAAAATTTATTCATCCGAAACAAAATTAAGGACAAATATGTCCTGTAAATGTTATAAATTAATTAAATAATGGAGTTTGAAAGTTATCAATTAATCGAATTAATTGAAGTTACAGAATGTTTAATGCTTGAATATGGAATTTCTATTAGGGATACATGGAAAGGCTTTTATGGCTGTAACCTTGATGATTTTTATAGTAATGGCAATTCATACGGTGGTAAAAAGTTAATCAAAATAACAGTTAAAGAAAATGGATTTACCGATATGCATGCCAATAAGATCTATATGATAGAGGGTTTTAAGAGCGCAGCCTATGACAATTATGAGATACGAGTACCCAAAAGGTTGGGTGCATTAAAACATCCTATTATTCATGAATTAGTCCATTTTTTACAAGTAAACACAGTGGAAGAAGATAAACAATATATAAGTTTTGGGGGGCAAAATACTTTGCAATACATGCAATATTTGAATCAGAGAACTGAACAAGAAGCTCATTATATTCAATTATTATATATAGAAAAATATGAGTTAAAAAAAGTAGTCGATGATGAAAAAATAAGAAGTGAATTTAGAAGTAAATTATATCAAAAAAATAATCCACGATTTGACTTGCTTATGTATGCAAAACAGCATAAAATAATATAAAACTAAAGCCATTTCAACGGCTGAAATAACTAAAAATAAAAAGCATTCAAGAACAGATAAACTATTTTGCTAAAAATTGGGAATCATTAACTTGGTGATCAAAAGATGGTAGAGAAGCAAGTAGCATCTGTTTTCAGTTCGGTAAGTAATAAATATTTAAAAAAACTACCGAGAACAAAGCACTGCGCGGCAACTCCCCGCAAACCCCAACGCAAAGGCTCGACTGCGGGGAGTTGCGTCAGTGCCATCGTTCTCGGTAATTTTTTATATATACATAAATATGAACTCGCTCATCTTCAATAAATTGCGTTTGAATTGGGAATTTTAGTGGTTGTTCCGCTGGATTTGTACGAATGGAGTTCGAGGCAGAAAGAGTACAAACTTCATACATTGGAAAGAATTTAAGGGCAAATATGTCCTGCTAAAGGTCATTACCCGAAACATTAAAAGAATGAATATAAAATTTTTAATATTTTGTTTGATTTCGCCAATATTAATGGCTGTGCAAGAGGCAGAACGGCAGATTGATATTACAAAGTCCATTTTGAAACTGAAATTTTATTTTCATATTTATAAATTACTTATTGCTGAATGACTACAGAATTTGAAAAAAACAACAATACGATTTGTATAAATAAACATTACCTACATGCCCAATACCGAATCGTTCTGAACAATGATTTCGGTGTACGTCATACATGGTTGATTTTATGGATTGAGTATGAATCGTTATCAAAAAAAATCGGTCTGAATAACTCTTTAAAAAGAATTATTCTTGATGCTGATTACGATGAAATCAATGGCTTTCCTAATAACAAGGATAGGGTCTATAATTTTACGTTTCAAGAGTTTAATAGATTATATTACGATGGGTATAGTTTTGCGAAAGAACATGAGGGTATCTATGATACAGCTTTGATGAAAATTAAAGAAGTAATAGAAAGAGAGTATTCTGTTGATTTAGATAAAAATACTTTTTTAAAAGATATCCAGATACCTAATTGTAAAAATGCAAGAGATAAATCTTTGCAATTGAAAAAACTTTTTAGGAGAGAAAAATTAGAAATTCCAGAACTACATCTGCCTCCCCTTGATGTACACAAAAAGATATTTGATGGATTATTGTTATTCATTTTCAGTTATGTGTTTGGTGTGATTTTTGTAAATGCAACTACCCTATTTAGTCAGGGACTTTTGGCTTTAATAGCAACCTATCTTATGGGTCTATGGATTTTCTTAATTGCAGGTGAGCTTACTTTTGAGTTTACAGACAGATTTTTTTCAAAATGGATAGCACATAAGGTTGTCCGTCCAAAATATGGGGAGTATGGTGTTTCGACTATACAAACATTTTCCGAGTGTGTCGTTAGTCTAAATCCACAATATTTTAAAGAAAGCAATTTAACAAAACAAGAGGCATACATGTTAACTTATGGTTTGTTTTATCCTTACAAATTCTCTGATAGAGTTGAAGAAAGATTTGCTAAGAGTTGCAATACGGATTTTCATATTAAACTGTCAGTAACCGAATATATTCCAGAAGAGCCCGATTACTCATACTTAGATGACTAAATTTATTTAAAATTTAAACTATATGTCAAATAGGCTTATATAGAATTGCAACCATTGAATGAAAAAATATTGTAGAGGATATGTTATGTTTTCAATTCTATCGGTAATAAATATTAAAAAAACTACCGAGAACAAAGCACTGCGCGGCAACTCCCCGCAAACCCCAACGCAAAGGCTCGACTGCGGGGAGCTGCGTCAGTGCCATCGTTGTCCGCAATTTTTTATATATACATAAATATGAACTCGCTCATAGTTAATGAGTTGTGGTAAAATTGTGAATTTTAGTAGTGGTTCGGTTCGATTTGTACGAATGGATTTTT
>JBDKKX010000065.1:0-14947 GCA_039795795.1 Bacteroidota bacterium
GGGATTGAACGAAGCGTTGTTGAAGGGCATTGAGGCATTAGGGTTTGAAACTCCTACGCCCGTCCAACAATTGGTTATCCCGCACGCGCTCACGCACAAAGGCGACATCGTCGCCCTCGCCCAGACCGGTACGGGCAAAACCGCCGCTTTCGGGCTGCCGCTTTTGCATCTGACTGACCCTACTGTTCGTAATGTACAAGCCGTTGTGCTTTGTCCGACTCGCGAATTGTGTATGCAGGTCACGAGTGATTTGGTCAACTACGCCAAGTTTGCCTCTCAATTTAAGGTCACAGCTGTTTATGGCGGAACGAGCATTGACCAACAAATTCGTGCCGTGCGCTCTGGCACACAAATCGTCGTCGCGACTCCGGGTCGGTTAGTGGATTTGATTCAACGGGAAGCTATTGCACTGGATAAGGTGCGTCATTTTGTCCTCGATGAAGCGGATGAAATGTTGAATATGGGTTTCAAGGATGAATTGGATATTATCCTCTCGGCGGCGGGGAATCGAGATTCGATGTGGTTATTTTCGGCGACCATGTCGGAGGAAGTGCGCTCCATTTCGCGGACTTATATGCCCGCGCCGTTGGAATTGAGGATTGGTAATAAAAATGCCGTCAACGAGAATATTGAGCATGTTTATTATGTTTGTCGTCCTGACGATAAATATAGTGTGCTCAAGCGTATCGTGGACTCGAATCCGGGTATTTTTGGCTTAATTTTCTGCCGAACGAAGGCTGACACGAAAGAAATCGCGGAGCAAATGATGCGCGATGGGTATAATTCGGAAGCGTTGCATGGCGATTTATCGCAAAATGACCGTGACCGAGTGATGAACCGCTTTCGGGAAGGGACTTTACAGCTGCTTATCGCAACGGATGTGGCGGCTCGTGGGATTGATGTGAATGATATTACGCATGTTATCAATTATGGTTTGCCTGATGATAACGAGGTTTACACGCACCGAAGCGGTCGGACAGGTCGGGCGGGTAAGAAGGGGGTATCTATCACGATTACGACAACTAAATTTGAGGACAGAATTCGTCAAATTGAGCGTTTTGCGAAAGCGGTTTTTACTAAAAAATCGATTCCGTCGGGCGTGGAAGTTTGTGAGCAACAGTTGTATCAGATTGTGAAGAACATTCGGGCAATCGACGTGAAACACGATGAAATTGACCCGTTTATGCCGAAAATTTATGAAGAATTGCAAGATTTGTCGAAAGAAGATTTGATAAAACGCTTTGCGAGTATGGAATTCAATCGCTTTTTGGAGTATTACAAAGGGGCGAACGATTTGAATATCTATCCGCGTAGTGTGAGACCGCGCAGTTCGACGGGTGCGGTGGGTTTGAAATCTTCGGGCAATTTCCAACGGGTTTTCGTGAGTATCGGCGACGCGGATGGCGTAGATAAACGGGAATTCGTGAAATTATTGTCTCGCGATATGCAAATTCCGATTGAAGCGATTGGCAAAATTGATATTTCGAGGACGTATTTACATTTTGACATCGAAAAAGAATTCATTGACCCTATTCGGACTGGTTTTGAAGGGATGAAAGTGAATGGTCGTCGGGTTCGGGTGGATGAGGCGATGCCAAGAAATGATTCGCGGAATGATGCGGGTAGTGGGCGGAAACCTGTTTTTCAACGGGTCGATGCTTCGGACAAGGAGAAACCGCGTCGGCGTTTTGAAGATGTTAAGAATAAGAAAAGTAGATAACTGCTTGAAATCGGGATTAAATGGGATTTTTTTGGGATTAAATAAGATTGATTTTTAGGATTTGTAGGATTTTACTCCAATAAATCCTAAAAATCAATCTTATTTAATCCCCAAAAAATCCTATTTAATCCGAATTCCAGCACCAAATTCCAGCGCAATCTTTAACCATAAAAGGCAACAAAGTTAACAAAAGGAGGACAACTCTTTTGGTAACAGGATGCTCTTTTATGGTTAATTTTTTTTCTAAAAACAAACCATTTACAAACCATTTTACTATGAAAAATTCCCTTCTCTTATGGTTTGGGTGCTGTTGTCAGTTCCTTTTGGCACAAAATACGCCCAATTTCACCATGCGGACTGTTCGGACGGGTATGTTGATGCCTTGGGAAATCACTTACGGACCCGATAATTTTTTATGGACGACGGAAGCACGCGGTTACAAAGTCTCGCGGGTCAATCCTGTGGACGGGACGACGAATGTTTTATTAGATTTGACAACCAACAAAAATTTTGCGATGTATCCATCGGTTTCGCCGCAGGGTGGTTTGATGGGTTTAGCACTGCATCCTCAATTGTTGACGGGCAAACCTTATGTTTATTTGGCTTATGTGTATCAATTTGATGGCTGTCAGGCGAGTCCGAATGGCTGTTTTTTCAAAACCAAAGTGGTTCGATATACCTATAATGCTGGTTTACAAACACTTACAAATGAAACAATTCTTTGTGACACGATTCCCGGAAGCAATGACCATAATGGCGGACGGATGACGATTGGTCAAATCAATGGCACACCTTATTTATTTTATGGCGTTGGCGATATGGGCGCGGGTCAATTTGACAATGGCAATCGCCCGAATCACGCACAATCTACTCAGTTCTATGAAGGCAAAATTTTACGTTTTAACCTCGAACCCGATTCGGATGCAGGTGCTTTTGACAAATGGAATCCAAATGATAACCCATTTGGGAATGCGATTTGGTCTTATGGGCATCGAAATCCGCAAGGGTTGGTTTTTGGCAATGGGAAATTATACGAATGTGAACATGGTCCGTATTCGGACGATGAGTTGAATTTGATTGAACAGGGTGCTAATTATGGATTTCCGTTGGTTGCAGGTTTGGCGGATGGCAATTATAATGGTGCGGCGGTTGGTTTTGGGACGGGCGTTCCCCTCATCGTGAGTGAACAAAGCAATGCGGCGGCAATCGGAACGACGTATCGAAACCCTTTGAAGACCTTTTTTCCAGAAAGCAATGCGAATATTCGGACGATTTATCAAAATTATGTGAATAATACGATTCCTGTCAATAATTATTATTTGTCTTGGAATTCGATTGCGCCTTCTGGCATTGATTTTTACAATTCAACGGCGATTCCGGGTTGGCAAAACTCCATTTTAATTGCAAGTTTGAAACGGCGGCGCATCTATCGGGTTCAGTTGAATGCGGCGGGTACGGGGGTGGTGAGTGATACATTGCCTTTTTTTGCGGATATGGGGCGTTTTCGGGACATTGCGATTTCGCCAGATGGTACAAAAATTTATGTGAGTTGCGATTCCGAAGGACAAACTTCGGGTCCGACAGTGGGTACAACGATTGACCCACCCAATAAAGGCAGTGTTTTAGAATTTTCCTACACGCCGCAACAAGCGACGGCTTATTGTCCTTCAAAAGCGGCTTCGCCTTGGACGGACTGGATTTCCAACGTCCAACTCAATACTATCAATAATACGAGTGGTAAATTTAAGGATTTTGCGGCATTGGGCTGCTCTGATTTCACTCATTTGAGTACAAATCTGGCTCGTGGGACGAGTTATCCAATGCATGTTACTGGGTCGGGCAGTTGGGCGGGGCGCGCTGCGACGCAATATTGTCGTGTTTGGATTGATTTTAATAAAAACAACTTGTTTGAAGAAAATGAGAAAGTATTAGAAGGACAGGGGCTTTCCGTGTATGATGCGACTGTTTCCATCCCAGTTGCAGCGAGTACAGGCATTACACGGATGCGCGTGAGCCTTAAATCGGATGCTTTTCCAACGGCTTGTGAGGCTTTTGAAGCGGGCGAAGTGGAAGATTACAATGTGAATATTGAAGCAGGAGTTGCGCAAAATAATGACATTGCGTTGTCTATGACGGCTAATCCAACGATTTTTTTGCCTTATTCGACGGTGAATTTCAAAATTAACGCTATTAACAATGCTTCTACATCTTTTTCAAACGTAAAAATCAAATTTCCATTTCCAAACCAGACGGTGACGGGGGGCAATTTTAAGATTTCACAAGGTTCTTGGCGGCAATGGTGCGCGCCCAATACGCAATGTTTTGAGTGGACTATCCCAACCTTGGCTGCGAACGCTACTGAAACGTTGGAAGTGCCTCTCTATGTTTTGAATGTGCAGACTCCAATTGTGGCGACGGCAACCTTGGAAAGTTCTACGCCAACGGATTTGACCGCAGCTAATAATATTGCTAATTTCACAGTGAATGCAGGGATTTTACCGCAACCATACCCTTTACAAGTGGCTCCGACTCAATCAACGCCAATCGTGGTGAAACAAATCATGCCGAATCCAACTAAAGATGTGATTTTAGTCGAACTTGAAAGCATTCTTGATAAAGAAATTGTATTTGATTTTTATGATTTTATGGGTAAAAAAGTTAGAACGGAACTTTTACAAGTGCAAAAAGGGACGAATCTTTTTCCATTTGATTTTGAATCGGAAGCATCAGGCGTGTATTTTATTCAAACCAATCTGGAAACAGGCAGAAATTTGCCTTTGAAATTTGTAAAATTGTGATACGAATCTCAGTACGTGACAAAAATACTTTTCGGCACAGATTAAACAGATTCAACGAGATTTTAACAGATTTTTTTTGATTTTAAACATTAAAAATCAAAAAAAATCTGTTAAAATCTCGTTGAATCTGTTTAATCTGTGATGAAAAGTATTTTTTGTCACGTACTTCCATTCGTATCATAATTGTTCCCAACATTTCGCATTACTCCATGCTTTTCAAATAAAAATAAGTTTCATGTTGTGACCGAATCGCTAATGAATTATTATCTTTCACATATACATTATCCTGAACGCCATTGACATAACGCGATTTAACATTATCATGCCATTGAAAATCAAGGACTTGAAGAATCATTTTCTTCGCATCTTCATCGTAAACAGGAAACGTCGTTTCCACCCGCGCACTCAAATTGCGATACATAAAATCCGCCGAAGATAAATAAATTTCTTCCGCGCCCTCATTATGAAAAACAAAAACTCGCGCATGTTCCAAAAAACGATCGACAATACTATGTATATGAATATTTTCACTACACTGAGGAAGATTCGGTATCAACGTACAAATGCCCCGAATAATCATCCGAATTTCAACGCCCGCCGCAGAAGCCTCATACAGCTTTTCAACCATCGTATTATCTTCTAAACTGTTCATTTTCAATAAAATTCGCGCTGTCTTTCCTTGTTTTGCATGAAGAATCTCCCGATTTATTTTGTCCTCCAAACCATCCCGTAAATTGAATTGCCCAACCAACAAATGTTTAAATTTGCGATGCGGCTTTTTCACAGGATTTTCCAAATAAGCAAAAATGCGACTCATTTCTTCCGTCAAACGCTCGTCGGCAGTAAAAAGTCCAAAATCACTATACACTTTTGCGGTATCTTCATGGAAATTGCCCGTACTCAAATACGCATAACGACGCACCGTTTCAACATCATTCAGAATTTCAACCCGTCGAATCATCGCCAATTTAGAATGCACCTTAATTCCGGGCATGCTATAATGAACCGTAACACCCGCTTCTTGCAACATTTCACCCCATTTCAGGTTTGCTTCCTCGTCAAAACGGGCTTTCACCTCTATAAAAACCGTTACTTGCTTCCCTTTTCGCACCGCATTCATCAACGCTTGCATGATGCGAGATTTTCGAGCTACTCGATATTGAACAATTTTAATATGCGTCACCGCAGGGTCTGTCGCCGCTTCTTCAAAAAAACGAATCACTGATTCATAACTATGATAAGGAAAATGAATCATGCGGTCACTTTCCGCAATCGTTCTGAAAAAATCAGCCGAGTGTTGCAACGGGCGAAACGGTAACGGAGGCAAAGGCAGGTATTTCAACGATTTCATCCCAAAATCAGGGAATTTGAAAAAATCAAAATTATTGTGATAACGCCCTTCGGGATGAATGTCGTATTTTTCCAAACCAAACATATCGGACATATAATCCAAAAAATGACGCGGCATCGTCCTGTCATACACAAAACGAGAAGCGGGTCCGACATTCCGTTTTTGCAAACTCGCCTTGATTTTTTGAATTAAATCACCCGAAAATTCATCATCAATATACAAATCCGCATCTCGCGTCAATTTTATCGAATACGTATCTTCAATAGAGTAGCCCGGAAACATCCAGCTAACGCTATGTCGCACAATATCATCTAATAAAATTAACTCATATCTTCCATTTTGAGAAGGCAATTCGACGAAACGCGGCAGATAATCCGATGGAATTTTAATAATCGCATATTCTGTTGGCGCGGTGTAACGTTCTTTGGCATTCATCGCAATCCCCAAATATAACGCACCTGTATTTAAAAAAATCCGAATTTTATTTTTCACCAATAAGACAGGTTGCACAAAAGGCAATAATTTGTCTTGAAAATAATTTTCGATAAACGCTTCTTGCGCCTGTGTCAAATCCAAACGGCGAATAATATGAATATGATGTCCTCGAAGCGCGGGAATGATTTGCGATTCAAAAATCTCACTAAATTCTTCTTGTTGTTTATTCACAATTTTGTGAATTTCTTTCAACAATTCTTTGGGTTTATAATCCAATGCTCGTTTGGTTTTTTTGCCGATGCGCACCAAATTGCGATGTTGTGCGACGCGCACCCGATAAAATTCGTCTAAATTGGACGAGTAAATGGCTAAAAATTTCACTCGTTCAAACAACGGAACCGCAGGGTCTTTTGCTTCCTGCAAGACCCGATAATTGAACGACAGCCAACTTATATCTCGATGCACTGTCATCTTAATCTCTTTAATATCTTGTGTTTCACTCATATACGAATTACATTAAATTGAATGGTGAGTGATAAATCGAGAATGATGAATGATGAATGATGAATGATAAATGATAAATGATAAATGATGAATGATGAATGATGAATGATAAATTCATTATTTATCATTCATCATTTATCATTCATCATTTATCATTTATCATTTATCATTCATCATTCATCATTCATCATTCACTATTCATCCTTATATTTGCGCCGAGCGTTGTCGTAGCCAATGATCTGCTAAGACTAATGCCGTCATTGCCTCCACTATCGGCACTGCACGCGGCAACACACAAGGGTCGTGTCGCCCGCGACCAACCACTGTGACCGATTCCCCTGCTTGATTCACGGAAGATTGTGCAGGAATAATGGTCGCCACAGGCTTGAACGCAGCCCGAAAATATATATCCATGGAGTTGCTAATCCCGCCTTGAATCCCGCCCGAATGATTCGTTTTGGTTTTAACGGCTTGATTTTCAAGCACAAAGGGGTCATTATGTTCGCTGCCGCGCATCGTTACCCCATCAAAACCACTGCCATATTCAAATCCTTTGCAGGCATTAATACTCAAAATCGCTTTGCCCAAGTCCGCATGCAGTTTATCAAAGGCTGGTTCGCCCAAACCGACTGGACAACCCGTGACAATACACGTTGTCACCCCGCCAATCGTATCGCCCGCTTTTTTAACTTCTTGAATCAACTGAATCATTTTTTCAGCGATGTCAAGGTCAGGACAGCGGACAGGAGTGGATTCAATATTCGATAAATTGTATTTTTTATAATTTTTATCCAATTGAATAGTACCTACTTGTGAAACATACGCATGGATTTGAATGCCTGCATTTGCCAACAAAAGTTTTGCAATCGCGCCTGCGGCAACCCTTGCAGCCGTCTCCCGCGCAGAAGAACGCCCGCCACCCCGATAATCTCGAATCCCATATTTGGCTTGATAAGTGAAATCGGCATGAGATGGACGATATTTATCTGCAATATGCGAATAATCTTTGGAACGTTGGTCTTCGTTAAAAATGACCATTGCAATCGGATGCCCCGTCGTTTTGCCCTCGAAAATACCAGACAAGATTTGTACCGTATCCGATTCGTCGCGCTGCGTCACAATTTTAGATTGTCCAGGTCTCCGACGGTCGAGTTCCGATTGAATAAACGACTCATGGACTGCTAAATTCGCAGGACAACCATCTATCGTCACGCCCACAGCACGACCATGCGATTCGCCAAAAGTAGTGATTTTAAATAATTGACCAAAGGTACTTCCTGACATAGCTTTTTGATTGATAATAAATTGGAACGCAAAGGTAGTGCGAAATTCCAATATCCAAAATTTTAGTCAAAAATTACCTCATTTTTCACCCAAGTCAGGTATTTTGAATCAGGAATGAGGAGATTGAAGGCATTAAGGAAGGATTTGCCTCATTTTTTTGCCCAAAATCAAGCAAATCCTTCCTTAACTTACGGAAGTTCAATAAAAAGAAATAATTTTTCCCGCCGATTTTCTCAGCTTTCTGATAGAAAAATAAAAAATCTGCGAAAATTGGCGATTTTTTTTGAATTTATACTGGATTCTCAGCATAAATTCAAAAAAATCCGTGTAAATCCGTCCAATCCGCGTCATCCGTGTTCCCATTCGTATCCAATTTCTATAAAAGGGTTGTATCTAAAAAAGGCAATTCTTTCGGATAATCAGTCGTATAATGTAACCCGCGACTCTCGCGCCGCAAAGAGGCAGACCGCGTTATCAAATAGGCGATGGTTATCAAATTCCGCAATTCGCACAATTGCGGCGATAATTTGGTGGCATGATACAATTCTTCTGCCTCTTTGTATAAGATAAATAATCTATCCAAAGCGCGCTTTAACCGCACATTTGACCGCACAATCCCGACATAACCCGACATAATTTCTTTCAATTCTTTCGTACTTTGCGTCATTAATACTAATTCGGAAGGTTCTGTCGTGCCTTCGGCGTTCCAATTTGGAATATTTTGTTTGATTTTAACCTTGTCCACTCGTTTCAAAACGTCCTCCGAAATCCGATGTGCATAGACCAAGGCTTCTAATAAAGAATTGGAAGCCAATCGATTCGCGCCATGCAGCCCCGTACAACTGCACTCGCCACAAGCATAAATATTCCGAATGGAAGTCCGTCCATAATCGTCCGCCTGAATCCCGCCACACATATAATGACAAGCAGGCACGACTGGAATCATTTTTTCCATCGGGTCAATCCCAATACTTTTGCATTTGTCATAAATGGTAGGAAAATGTTCATAAAACGCCTCTTTTGCTAAATGCCTGCAATCCAAATACATACATTCGGTACCGCGCACTTTCATTTCGTTGTCAATCGCCCGAGCGACAATATCACGCGGGGCAAGCGAACCGCGTTCATCATATCGTTGCATAAACTCCTCGCCGTCTTTGGTTTTCAAAATCGCCCCAAATCCGCGCACGGCTTCCGAAACTAAAAAATCAGGATTTTCCCCCGCAGGATTGTACAATGCCGTCGGATGAAATTGCACAAATTCCATATTTTCAACCCGCCCTTTCGCCCGATAAAACATGGCAATTCCATCTCCTGTCGCAATGGTTGGATTCGTCGTATTTTTATAAACTTGTCCAGTGCCGCCAGTTGCCATGACCGTCACTTTGGCGAGGAAGGTTTCAATATGATTATTTTTCTTATTCAACGCGTAACAACCATAGCATTCAATGTCGGGTGTAACACGATTGACGTTGTAACCCAAATGATGTTGGGTAATAATGTCCACTGCAAAATAATGTTCGTCAATTTGGATATTCGCATGGGCTCTTGCTTCTGCAACTAAGGCGCGTTGGATTTCCCAACCCGTTAAATCTTTGAAATGCAAAATCCGATTTTCGGTATGACCGCCTTCTCGTCCTAAATCATATTCAGCACCGTGTTTGTCAAAACGAGTGCCCCATTCGATGATTTCGCGGACTCTGTCGGGTCCCTCTTTGACCACGATTTCAACGGCTTTTTTATCGCAAAGTCCTGCACCTGCGTCGAGGGTATCCGCGATATGTTTTTTGAAATTGTCCTTCTCAAAATCCCAAACTGCCGCAACACCGCCTTGTGCATAACGCGTATTGCTTTCATTTTCAACGGTTTTGGTCAAAACGATGATATTTAAATCGGGTCTTTTGCGGGCAGTTTTGATGGCAAAAGTTAAACCTGCGATGCCCCCGCCGATAACGAGAATGTCGGTTGTCATGATTCAATAATTGGTTTTAAGTAATGATGAATCACTACTTTGTTATGAAAGCGCAAAAGTAAAAAAGATTTGAGAATGTTCTCATGGTGTTCCAGTTCACTGTTTATCATAAATAGGCTTCAACGAGCGTATAATCTGTTGCAAAACGGTTGGGAAATCGATAAACGGTTTATTGATTTTTGTCAAAAAAGCTTTCCAATCTAATTGGCGTTGAGGATTTTCCATAAACCCTTGTGTAAATAAAACAGGGTTTGCTTCAAAAGCAGTACCCCGTCGTTGGAATGTATTTCGGATAGCCTCCTCTAAAATAGGTTCTCGGTAATCTTTTTTTTGTAATAATTTATACACGTCATAAAAATCTTTCATGCGACTATTTTGATCTGCTAAATCAATCATTGCCTCAAATTTTTCAGCAATCACGGTTTCAACTGAATAAGCGATAATTTGTGGTATGGGCATGGGAAGCAAAGTGGGATAACTCATTTCCACAGGTGCTGGTGTAATGACATCTCCAAAACCGATATCTATTTGCAAAAAATGTCGAATATTGCCCAAACGAGCATCTATTTTAACGCGAATGCCAGCATATCGACCCTCTTTTTGAATTTCGCTTGTTGTAATAGAATCTTTTAAAAAGAAAACTGCGTCTGCTTCACAAGGAATTTGGCTGAGCGTTTGGAAAATGCGTTTTAAGTGGGCTTGTTCGTTTGATAGATTCAAACCTAATAAATCCAAATCTATCGTCGGACGGTTCGCTTCCTTATCAAAAGCATAAAGTAATGCGCCACCTTTTAAACAAAAATGTGGTTGGAAAGAAGAAACGGACAATCTGTACATCAATCGTTCGATGAAATAACGAATGAGTATTATTTGATAGGTTTTATGCTCTTGTTGTGCGACGTTTTTTAGGCGACTTTGAATGGAGGCAATATTGTTTTTCATAGTAAGATTTTAATAAATTGATCGACTTTATTATAAATTTTTAACTGTTTTGCATATTGAGTCAAACGATTTAAATTTCGATCTGGTCTTTTTAAATAATTTTTCAATACTTCTTTCAACATTTCAAACCCTAATTTTTGACGATGCCGAATGACATCACAAATCGTTTTTTCTAAATCGTACATGAGTATTAATTCATTCTCTACTAAAACGGTTGTCTTTCCTACATGAAAAGAAGTATTTTTCCAGTGGTATAATTGGATCGGTGGATAATCGGGCAACGTAACTCGACGATCATCTAACAAAACAATATGAATTTCAGATGGGATGGAAGTGGTCAATTCATAATAAAAGCAAGCGGTTTGTAAGCAAAAAACCCCATTCGGTACCATAAATGCCACTTCGACTAGTTCATTAATTTCACGGTCTGCCCATTTATAAACACCCCGTTTCAGTTTGATTAACTTTTTATCGGCTAATAATCGGTTAATGTCATAGTAAGAAACGCCTTTGGCTAACAGCAGTTGGATGGAAATAATGCCACTGCATCGCTCAAATAATGGTTTAATTTGAGATTCTTTTGTCATTTTTCAATAGATTTTAACACAAATGTATGCTTTTTTTAGAAATTAACAGCTTTTTAATTTAAAAAGCTGTTAGTTTCTAAAAAAATAAACATAAAAAATGGGCAACCTCCCGAAGGCGTTGCCCAAAGCCAATGATATATGGTGTTTTAAATCATTTACACGTTTGAAAACTAATAATCTTCCACTTGTTCCTCCACCGAAATCTCTGTCGGTCCCGAAATAATGCGGAATTCGGTTCGACGATTTTGCTTATGCTCCTCATCGGGACATTTTACCCCATTTTTACAGTGGTTGATTAACTGCGTCTCGCCATATCCTTTCGCCACAATCCTATCTGATGCAACGCCTTTATTCATTAAATATTGTTTTGCACCATCCGCCCTTTTTTGAGACAGGATTATATTCGATGCGTCACTTCCTTGCGCGTCCGTATGAGAAGATAATTCGATGCGCATCTGCGGAAATTTGACCATAATCCCGTACAAATAATCCAAAGATTGTTGCGCTAAATAGAAATTATCCATATCATTTTCATTCGCTGCAAATTTACTAAGTTTATAGTAAATATTCGGCAAATTTATTTTATCGGTTTTAGTTAAAGTTTTTAACATAGGGCGCAATTTCAACATTTTCTCAATGGTAACGGATTTATTCAGCCCATTTGTGGTAAATTCGAGGGTATCTGCGATACATTTCGCCTTTTCGCCGATAAGCATGTATGATTTATCAACAAATAGCTGCGTAAAAAGTTCATCGCCTGTGCGAGATTCTGTTTTGCCGCCTTGCTCAATCAGTCGATACGTGACATTGTGTAAGGGCTTTTCCTTCAATTGCGCTAAGGCTTTCAAGGTCAATTTGACAGGCGAAGCCGCAACAAGTTGTTCCAAATTCAACCGTTTTTCATAAGTCGTATTTTCGCGCAAACCCACCGTATTGAAATAAATCGTATCCGACATATAACCCTCTTTCGACCCCACCACTCGATACGATTTATTCAAAGCCAAGCCCGATAAAAATTCATTTTCAGGGGCTTTAAACCAATCTACTTTACCCGTTTCCCGACCATTCACTTCCGCCAATTGAAAATTAATACCATCCAATCGCTTGCTGCCCGAAAAGGAGTATGCTTTCAAATCGGCTTTGATTTGCTCCACTTGCAAAGAGAAAATATCGTCACAACAAGTTTTGCTTTTCAAAGATTTTGTGCCTACGCGATTCGACACTACAAAACCTTGTCCTTCCTTCGACATCGTGTAATACAAATCGTCCGCAGGAGAATTATAACCTTTGCCCATATTCTGCGGCGCACCCCATTCCGAACCACTCCAAGCCGATGAAAACACGTCAAAACCGCCAATCCCAGGATGCCCCGTCGAACTAAAATACAATTTTCCATTGTTATAAAAAGGCGTTTCTTCATTGCCTACCGTGTTAATCACCTCGCCCAAATTCACAGGAGCATCATACATGCCATCCGCTTTCTTGGTTGCGTAGAAAATATCAAAACCGCCTTTTGTCCCCGGCATATTCGACGAAAAATACAAAACTTCTTTCCCAAATAACTCCCCAACACAAGGTTGTTTGGTAATATAATTGCCATTAATGCCCTGCACTTCGCTTGCAGGACTCCAATTGCCTCCATTATTGATGCTATAATAAATTTTACTATCATTTAAAACATTGCCATCCAATTCCGTCCGCGTAAAAAACAAAATTTTGCCATCGGGCGAAAGATTTACATTGCCTTGATTTACCGACGGGCGATTAATGACATCGCCTAAGGCTTCCGCTTCTGACCAACCTTTGGGCGATTTGAAAGCCCGATACACTTTTGCATACGCATCGTCTTTCCCATCAAATGCAGCGATTTCCGCTTTGCGATAAGCGGTGAAATACAAAGTGCTATTCGCTGCATCATACGTTGGGGAATACTCTGCATTGGGTGTATTTATCTTGCTCGGCATATTTTCGACGGTCAATTTAGGGTTTTCCCGTAAACTCGATGCCATTTTTGCCCCGATAAACTCATTTTTTGCTAAAAATATTTTGTCCGCATCTTTCGCCTTCATTAAATAGGTTTCAAATGCGTCCATTGCTTCTTCATACTTTTCATTCATTTTCAACATCCGTGCAAAATGAAAACCTGCATCTGGATATTCATTCGGGTCGCCGCCTTTGCGCTTGCCTGCGGAGACGACGCGACCAAACCAAGTTTCTGCTTTGGCATAATCGCGCAAATTGTAATGCATCATCCCGATTTGATACGCCACACTTTTGTCTTTGGTTTTATCGTAATATTTTTCGTACCATTCTAAGGCACTGTAATAATCTTTTTTTTCTAAACAGGCTTCTGCTGTTTTGAGCAGGATTTCATCACTACTGCCGACGGGTTGTGCCGTAATGTTATTGAAGCATAAGCTCGTAGCGAAAATATATTTAAGAGCAGATTTTAGTTTCATTGTATCGAAAAATAGATAATGTAAAATAATGGTTTCGGAAGAGGGTGATAGGATGGATGTACGGATTTTACAGATTTCACGGATTGGGTACGGATTTTTGGAAAAAAATCCGTACCCAATCCGTGAAATCTGTAAAATCCGTACATCCATCCTATCATCCTCTTAAAATCTTGGGCATAAAATCACGGGTTTAACCACTGGTTTCGTATAAATCTTGCCAATATAGCTCATTCCAATTTCAAAAGCATCGTAAACACTGGCATTCCGCAAGCCAGAAACCGTAAAATCATACGCGCCACCCACTCGAAACGAACCCCAATCTGCGCCCGCAAGAAATTGTACCGCATCTCCAAACCGTGTCCCCACACCGCCGCGCAATATAATATTTCGTTTTGGGTCGAATTTATAGCCCAATGTACCTTGAACCATCGTTTCATTCACGCCCGCAATCGTGCGGAACAACAACGACGGGGTCACAATGAATTTTTTACCCACATTCGCTTGGTAGGACGCATGTAGATTGACGCGTTGCGGCAATTTGGAAATGGTGGCAACCAAATTATATTTCGGTGCATTCAAATGGTCGATGCTTAAACCCGCATTCAAAATCCCACTTTTCGAGGTATTCGTGAGCGAAACGCCACCGCTAACGTCCGTATAACTTTTGCCGCCTTCGTTAATGCTGGTAATATCGATGTTGGAATGACCATTGCTGCGGATAAATTCTTCTGAAACCAACTTTGTTTCATCAATCTTGCGTTGCAAAAAGCCGACCCGTGCGCCAAAAGAAAGCACCGTCGTGCGTCTTTTGTCAAAAGCAACGTGATATGCCGCCGTCAATCCCGCCAAAGTATTGGTCAACGCACCGACCCCAGCGCGATCCAGATATGCCTGT
>JBDKKX010000066.1:0-14864 GCA_039795795.1 Bacteroidota bacterium
GCAATTGCCGCAACGGTTGACACTGGGCAATTCGATTTGGAACGATTTGAATAACAATGGTATCAAAGAGGCAAATGAACCGGGTTTAGCGGATGTAAAATTAGTGTTATGCAGTCTTGGCAATGACGGACGTAAAGGTACAGCCGATGATGTGGCAATGGATTCTACGACTTCTAATGTAAATGGGAATTACTTGTTCACGGATTTATTGGCAGGCAACTATTATGTAAAAGTCAAGTCTGGATTACCGCAAGGCATGGTCAGCTCTACGGGAGATGGCATTTCAGATTCGGATGGACAAGGCGCGTATGAACCGAGTACGGTGGGCGATGCAGAGGGCAGAGACCATGGTTCGCGCAATCCAGATGGTATTACCACAAATATTATTGAATTGACGGTGGGTGGGGAGCCTACAAACGATGGCGATACCGACGCAAATACCAATTTAACCATTGATTTAGGTTTTTACCGCCCTGTGCCACCGTCTTTGAACATTGGTAACTTGGTTTGGAATGATTTAAACAACAATGGAAAACGCGACGTTGGGGAACCAGGTTTGGAAGATATTGAAATCTTGTTATGCAGTGCGGGCAATGATGGTTTGAAAGGGACAGCCGATGATACTCGGGTCGATTCTTTGTTGACGGATGCGAATGGGGGTTACATGTTTACGAATGTACCAGAAGGCAACTATTTTGTAAAAGTCAAATACGGGGTTCCGACAGGGATGCGGAGTTCGACGGGCAATGGCGTGTATGACCGAACAGGGGTAGGCGCGTATGAACCGGGTATCACGACGAATAATAATGACGAAGATCATGGGACTCAAATGAGTGGTGGTTTGGAAGCAACAAGTAGTGTTTTCCATCTCGCGCCGAATACTCAACCGATTACCGATGGAGATAACAATCCACACACGAATTTAACCATCGATTTTGGTTTCTACACACCGCAAGTATTGCCGACATTAAGTCTGGGGAATTCGGTTTGGAACGATGCCAATAACAATGGTATCAAAGATGCAGGGGAAGCAGGGATTGCAAATGTGGTCGTTCAATTGTTCCGTCCAGGGTTGGATGGCGTGATTGGCACACCAGATGACATTACCATGATGCGCGACACGACCGATGCAGTAGGTGCTTATCGTTTTGAGGGTTTAAGTGCGAATGATTACTACGTGAGATTGGTTGCAGGGATTCCGACAGGCATGAGAAGTTCCACTGGAAACGGCATTACGGATACGTTGTACGCAGGAGCGTATGAGCCAGGGGTCAATACGGATTTGAACAATCGAGATCATGGCACCCGTTCTGGCTCAACCATTGTGAGTAACATTGTTACGTTAACGATTGGTGGAGAACCCACGAATGATGGCGATACCGAAGCAAATACCAATTTAACGATAGATTTTGGTTTGTACAAGCCACAAACCTTGAATCCCGTATTGAAATTAGGGAATTTGGTTTGGTTTGACGAGAACAACAACGGCAAAAAAGAAGCAACCGAAGAAGGTATTCCGGGCGTAGAAGTGATTTTGTACAAAGTCGGTGCAGACGGTCAACGCGGCACCGCAGACGATGTAGAAGTCGGCAGACAATTGACAAATTTGACAGGTAATTACTTATTTACGGCATTGACCCCAGGCGATTACTTCATCAAATTAAACAATGGTTTACAAACTTTGGCATCTTCAACAGGCGATGGACGATTTGACATAGATGGCGCGGGTCCTTACGAACCGAGCAATATTGGCAAAATCAATAATCAAGATCATGGTACGCAACAAGGCAATAACATCGTAAGTCAGGTCATTACATTAACGCAAAATGGCGAACCTACCAATGATGGCGATGCAAATTCTAATACCAATTTAACAGCCGATTTTGGGTTGTACAAATTAGTACCGAATGGCGTATTTGACTTAGCGTTGATAGACCGTTTAGGAGATAACGAAGACATCTATGCGAGACAAGGCGATACCGTTAAATTTACGATGATGGTGTTGAATCAAGGCACGCGGGATGCTTACAACGTGAAAGTGAAAGGTTATTTGCCGACGACGATGCAATTCTACACGAATTTGAACACCATTGCGCGCACGAATAATGCAAATAATTGGGCAAGTGATACGACTTGTGTAATTCCGAGCGTTCGGGCAGGCGATTCTGTAAAGATAGATATGTGGATAGTTGCCGCACCATTAGTTGTTAATAAAATGATGGTTCACAAAGCAGAAATCATGTTTGCAACAGACCAGCCAAACGGGTTGTTGAATACACAAGATATGGATTCGCAAGCAGATAGCAACCCGAATAACGATATAGTTGGAGGCGATAACGTCATCAACAACCGCAACAATGATGAAGATGACCATGATTACGCAGGGGTTGTAGCGATTCGGAATTTTGACCCACTGGGATACATTTATTGTGATAAAACGAAGAAAATCGTTAAAGGCGGTACGATTAACGTAACGGGTCCTGGATTGGTTTTCATTCAGTTCGACGGACGCGACGGTTACTATCAATGGTGGACAGACGGAACACCAGGGCTTTATACCATGACCTATTCGCATCCAGACGGTTATCCTATGAGTGTCCGTCATTTACCCGCAGGCAACTTCCTCGACCCGACAGGTTTAGACGGTTCGCCGCGAGACCGAGATGGATTGGCAGACAGCTTATTTACATTAGGTTCAAGGGCAAATGCAGAAGGGACTTATTTAGCAGACACCGCTTTTGCGGCAAACCCTTACTACTTGAAGTTTGAATTGGAAACGGGAGACCCTTTCATCAATTTCAACAACCTTCCTGTACAATGCGGTTCGATTGGAACTTTAGTATTCGTGGATTTGAATAACAATCAAATCTTAAATCATACCGATATATTATTGGACAGCGTTCGGGTCGATTTGTTTGAGTGTACAAATCCGATAGATATTTTGTCCACAGGCAAAACGCAACAAGGACGTTGGACTTTTGACGGATTAGCAGCCAATGATTACATGGTTCGGTTTACGCCGCCATCGGGTTATGAAATTGTGACAGCAAATGTGGGTAATGTAGAGTTAGTGGACAGTGATGCAGATCCAGCGACTGGATTTACGGCATGTATTCCTTTGGCTTACGGACAATGTGATACAGTTCATGCGCGATTAGGTTTGCGAGCAATTGCGGGCGGCTGTTCAACGCCGACGCTGGTTTCGAGAACGGGTAATTTATCCACTTGCACCCCAGGCGGAGCGCAAAACGTAACCATTCGCATAGACCAACCGATTGCGAATTACACGATTACGGGCAGTGCAGGTTATCGGAATGTGGTCGTAAGCGGTCAAACCATTCGTTTTGACGCGATTTTGAACGGCAACTTTAATAATGTCAATGTAACGTTGATAACGCCTGGCGGTTGTTCGGTAACGGACAATTTCACCTACGAATTAGCCAATATTCCAGTAGCCAACTTTACAGTCATTGAACCTTTCTGTCGCGGCGAAGAAGTGAAAATCCTCTTCACAGGGACCAGCACAGCAGGCGCGCAATTGAATTACAATTTGAATGGCGGTCGAATCATTCGACGCAGTGCAGGCACCGCAACGCGCCCAGCAGGAGATACGACAGTCGTGGTTTGGGATGAATACGGCGGTAAAGTCCTTCGTTTAGATATAAACGATGGCGGTTGTACTGATTCTAAAACTGTCAGTATCTTAATTAAGAAAGCATTGAGAACCAATGTTCTTAAAAAAGATACAACGGTTTGCCCAAATACCTGCGTCGTGTTAAAAACGACGGCTGCAAATAACAACATCATTTGCACGCACAACTGGCTCACGATTCAAGGCGATTCCACAGGGTTGAATGCAACATACATTCCTGAACCTACCGCTTGCGTCGCTAAAACGACTACATACATATTGAAAGTAGTGGATGTCAATAGTTGCCATTCCAACGATACCGTCACCGTTCGAGTGAAAGATACTACGATAACGAATATCGTATTTACAGGCATTCCGAGAGATACGACGATATATTGTGGAACGACTTTACCTACTGCTGCGGCTGTGCAGGCAATAGACACCATGTTACGCACCCCAAGAACGGTTAAAATGACCGAAAATCGCGTCAATCGCAATTGTGGATACGATTTAATCCGAACTTGGTCGGTGATGGATTCCTGTGTTCGCCCAGTGTTGAAATCTCAAACAATTTCCGTTCGAGATACACAACGACCAGTATTCACACGGGTTCCGAATCCAGTTATGGTGACTTGCGGAGAAGCATTCCCTGCATCTGCGATTCCAACAGCAATTGATTCATGCAGTGAGGTACGGGTCAGTATTTTGAAAAGCGATACCTTAACAGGTTGTACGATTAAGCGGACTTGGGTAGCAACCGATGCTTGTGGCAATTCGACGACGGTTGGACAAATTATCCGATTGATGGATACTGTGAAACCAATCATTCGATTCGTTAATCCAGCATTAAGCAACTTGCGCAATGGCGATACGATGACGATGGATTGTGCCAATATGCGCATATTCAACGCAGAAGATGCCATTGCCACAGACAATTGCAGCAGTCGGACGACTATGGAATTCCTCGATTTGAGTAAAAAATTCGGAACCTGTGCCAAAGACGGATACACCTTATTAATGGAATGCGCTTGGAAAGCAACGGATGCCTGCGGAAATGTAGCAACGTTTAACTTCTTTGTAAAAATGACGGATAATCAAGTGCCTGTTTTGAGTAATAACCTACCCAAAGACACCCTTATCAACACCTTACAAGGACAACAGATTCCAACCGCACCCACGAATATAACCGCATTAGACAATTGCACCGATAACGTACAAGTCAATCTTGCTGAAACGCAAACGCCCACAGCAGGCGGTTACATCTTGACGCGGATTTGGACAGCAACCGACCAATGTGGCAATGCAGCAACAGGCGGTCAACGCATTACTGTACTCACAGGTTGCCAACTACCAACAGCTACCATCGCAACCACCCCATCGAATTGCGGGGCAGCAAATGGAACAGTCACATTAGTCGTAGATAATGCAGCCAATTACCGATTTGTATGGACATCAGGCATAGCAGGGGCGCGGAATAATAGCAGAATCGGATTCACCGCAGGTCAATACAGCGTCAAAGTACAGCGATTGAATGATACCGCTTGTCAGCAAATTATGAATTTCACCATAGCGAAGGATTCAACAGGCTGTTGTAACAACTTTATCGCCGCTACCGCAATTGTGAAAACATTAGGCGATTGTGCAAGCAATCTAAATTCAAAAGCCGAAGTTTGTATCGAAATACCGAGCAATCAAATCGCAGCATATACCATTACAGACAATGGCAGACCTTACAACGGCGGTTTTGGCAACTGTGCGACAGGTTCAACCTTGCAATTTAACGCAGGAGACCACACCGTACTCTTCACAAGACCGGATGGTTGTAAAGACACCATGAGCGTCACCGTACATTGTGTCCAAGATTACCAAGTCGAGCGCAACGTTGTCGGACAACAAAAAGGCATCTGGTGTCCCGTAGAATTAGGATTGAATCAAACCTTTGTAAGCATTGAAAATCAATGTCCTACAAAAGGTGGAACGAATACCCAATTCACCTTAAACCCAGTAAACCATTGTGTTACCTACACAGGATTAACTCAAGGATCGGATACCGCCTGCTTATACCTAAAAGCAACCGATGGGCGCGATGTGCGCGTAAGATTGTTGGTCAACACCACGATCTGCTACCAAAACATCGTCCCACAAGATACCATACCCGCAGCATCGACCTGTGTTAGAGACTCCGTCAAAGCGTGTTTTGACATACCGTTAGATAGCATGGTCAATTACGTCTTATCCGTGGATGGTTATCCATATACTTCCCGTTTTGAAGGCTGTAAATACGATACAACGTATGCCTACACCTACTTTACAGTACCAGGACGGGGGAATGCAGGACCTTATCGAGTGGACTCATGGCAAGTGAATGGACGTACTCATAGTGGCACAGTAGCCAATATATATGTACTGCTGGATTCCATGAATCGATGGGATACAGGCGGCAATTGGAAAATGAATACAGGAACATTAACCCTTGTCGGCGGCAACCATAATAACAATTATGGTCAAATGAAGATAACCAAAATCAATAATGGCGCATTTGCCTCCTTGAATTTGAATCGCAATTTGATACCCAAAGCCACCATGATCTGGGTTAAAATAGGCAGACATACTTTGAACTTCGTGGATACCCGCACAGGATGTATGGATACCGCCGTTGTCATAGGCGCGTGCGTCAATCCGACAACCATTATCCGCACCCTCAACGTAGGACAAAGTGAAACCGTCTGTTTAGAACGAAATGAACTACTGGGCACCCGTTACACCAGTCGAGTGATCACTTCGACACCGAGCGTGAATGTCAATTACAGTTTGAATCCGATAAATCATTGTGTTACCTTCACTGGATTGGCAGAAGGCAGTCAAAGTGCAGCTTATATCCTCTGTGATGAACTCGGCATCTGTGACACCACCTATTTTTATATCAACGTAAAAACGGGATTGCGTACACCGACCGCTCGACCAGATGCACAAGACGATACAGCAACCACCATGCAAGGCAGACCAGTCGTTATCAAAGTATTGGGTAATGATAACACCTATACCAATGCAGGCACAGCACCACCCGTCGTAACCATCCTGTTACCACCCGTACATGGAGATGTTACCGTCAATAATTGGGGACAAGTATTATACGTACCCGAAACCGAATATTGTGGCGCGACGGCAGATAGAATGATGTATGTGGTTTGTAACGCACTGGGCTGTGATACCGCCATGGTACGGATATGGATCCATTGTCCAACCATCAGAGTCAACAATGGATTCTCACCGAATGGAGACGGCGTGAATGACACCTTTGTAGTGGAAGGTTTGGAAAATTATCCGAATCATAAAGTACAAGTCTATAACCGTTGGGGTACCGAAGTATATCGTGCCGTACAATACAAAGGCAATTGGGAAGGCAATTGGGATAATACTAATTTGCCAGAAGGGACTTATTTCTACGTCATAGATTTGGGCGATGGTTCAAAACCCAAAACTGGATATGTGCAGTTACAACGATAACCGTTATTCGTGAAATAGTAAGATGAAACAACGCCGCCGCTTGGAGCATACCAAGCGGCGTTTGTTATTAACTCAATTGTAAATGGATTCAGTTCATTAAGGCGATTATTTTAGTCTAACCACGATTGATAATATTTCCCATCATCCATCATCAAAGCCGCTTCGGTGATGCAAAGGGGTTTAAAAGTATCAATCATCACGGCTAATTCTTCGGTTTTGGAATGTCCAATACTGCGTTCATACGCGCCAGGCGCGGGACCATGAGGAATACCGCTTGGATGCAACGTGATATGACCTTTTTCAATATTATTGCGACTCATAAAATCGCCATCTACATAATATAACATTTCATCGGAATCAATATTGGAATGATTATAAGGCGCGGGAATGCTCAACGGATGATAATCGTACAAACGCGGACAAAACGAGCATATCACAAAAGCCTTGGTTTCAAAAGTCTGATGTACAGGCGGCGGTTGATGAACGCGCCCCGTAATCGGTTCAAAATTGTGAATCGAAAAGCCATAAGGGAAATTGTAACCATCCCAGCCAATCACATCGAAAGGATGTGTCGGATACAATATTTCATATAAAACGCCTTGCTTTTTGATTTTCAGCATGAAATCACCTTTTTCGTCATGGGTTTCGAGGTCTTGGGGCAATTTCAAATCGCGTTCACAAAAAGGCGCGTGTTCTAATAATTGACCAAAATGGTTGCGATAACGCTTGGGCGTATAAATCGGATGGAACGATTCCGCAAATAAAATCCGATTATCGGTCGTATGGAAATCGATTTGGTAAATCATCCCTCGTGGAATGATGAGATAATCCCCATATTCAAAATCAATATTACCGAGTTGCGTTCTCAATTTGCCAGAGCCGCGATGGATGAACAACATTTCATCGGCATCCACATTTTTGTAAAAATAAGTAGTTAAAGATTTTTGTGGCGCGGCGACACCTATATATATATCCGAATTGACCAAAAGAGGGATGCGGCTTTTTAAAAAATCCTCTTGGGGCGATGCTTCAAAGGTTTTTAATAAACGCGCTTTCATATTTTTCGGTACAGCGATTTTCGGTGCGACATCGGTTTCGGATAAAATTTCTTTTACCATGGTCGGGCGGTGCACTTGGTACAAGAGCGAGGACATGCCATCAAAACCAATGGTGCCAAAAAGTTGTTCGTAATAAAGTCCACCTTGCGCATTTCTAAACTGCGTATGCCGTTTTTGTGGCATTTTGCCTAATTTATGATAGAGGGGCATGATTGTAATAAGTTGATTATCAAATATTGGCAATATCTGCTTGAAATTTAAAATAATCTGCGGGAATCCCGATGTCCATAAAATATGCATCGATTGCACCTTTGAAGGCACAATATTGACCTAAATCGCGTTCAAGGATTTCTTTTTCAAAAGAAAATTTTTTAGGCAAATTTTGTTTTGAAATAAATCTTTTATTTAGAGCATAAATACCACCATTGATATATCCTTCCAAACAATATTTTTTTTCTTCAAATTGTACAATTTTATCCCCATCGGTTTGGACAATGCCGTAACGGTCAAAATGAGTCATTTTTTTCAGCGCAATGCTTAAATCTGCCTTCGTTCGATGGTGAAAAGCAGCTAATTTTGACAAATTGACTTTAAAAAAAGTATCTCCATTCAAAATAAAAATATCATCTTGAACGCATTTTTCTAAGGCTAATAGAATGCCACCACCCGTTCCAAGTGGTTGATTTTCAATAGAATAGGAGATTTGGATGCCTTGATATTCCACGCCAAAATAGTTTTGAATCACTTCATATTGATAGCCAACGGATAAAACGACGTGTTGAATCTTTTGATTTTTTAAATCTTCTAAAAGGTAAGCCAAAAAAGGACGGTCGCCAACAGGTGCCATTGGTTTGGGTACATCGGAAACTGCTTTGCGCAAACGCGTTCCCATACCGCCCGCAAGGATAATCGCTTCAGTAATACTCATAAGTTATGGATTATCAACACAATTTCGGAAAGTAGATTTTGCTTTTGGAAATTACGATACAATTGGAACACAGATTTTACAGATTTTACAGATTTACACGGATTTTTTTGAATTCCTGTTCTAAAACTTAGCAAAAAAATAAAAAATCCGTGTAAATCTGTAAAATCTGTAAAATCTGTGTTCCAATTGCATCGCTATTTTATACTTTTTCTTTAATTTTCACATGTTCTGGGCGCAAACTGCGTACGGTTTTGCCCGCCTGCCACATTTCAGAATTGTGCAATTCAGCCAATTCTTTTTCCAATTTCTCGCGATAATCAGGTTGAGAATTGCTATCAATAGAACGTTGTGCTTCTTCGCCAGACGCAACACTATCATATAAGGCAGTGAAAACAGGCGCAACCGCATCTCTAAACTTGTTTTTCCAATCCAATGCACCGCGTTGAGCTGTCGTAGAACAGTTCGCATACATCCAATCCATGCCATTTTCAGCAACCAACGGCATCAAAGATTGAGTTAATTCTTCCACCGTTTCATTGAATGCTTCACTTGGAGAGTGTCCGCGTTTTCTCAATTCATTGAATTGTGCTTCAAAAATGCCTTGAATCGCACCCATCAACGTACCGCGTTCGCCTGTCAAGTCCGAAAAAACTTCTTTTTTGAAAGTGGTTTCAAACAAATAGCCCGAACCAACCCCAATGCCTAATGCAACCGCTTTATCCACCGCTTTACCCGTCGCATTTTGGAAAACCGCATAAGAAGAATTCAAACCGCGTTTTTGTAAAAACATCCGACGCAAAGAAGTGCCAGAACCTTTGGGCGCAACCAAAATCACATCCACATCACTTGGCGGAACGATTTTAGTACGCTCCTTATATGTAATGCCGAAACCATGTGAAAAATACAAAGTTTTACCAGCAGTCAATTGTTTTTTAACAGTGGGCCAAGCAGCGATTTGCGCCGCGTCCGACAACAAATACATGATAATTGTACCGCGTTTGCAAGCCGTTTCAATATCAAACAACGTTTCGCCTGGAACAAAACCATCTTTTTTAGCTTTTTCCCAAGATTTGGAAGGTTCGCGTTGACCGACGATGACATTAAACCCGTTATCGCGCAAATTCAAAGCCTGACCAGGTCCTTGAACCCCGTAGCCAATAACCGCAATCGTTTCATTGCTCAGAAAATCTTGCGCTTTTTTCAACGGAAATTCATCCCGCGTTACAACGTTTTCCTCAACGTTTCCAAATTTTAATTTTGCCATAATGATAATTAATTAGTTTTAAAAATTAATTTGCTTCCGCAAACTCAATACTTTTCAAATAACGATTCAATTGTTCCATCGGTTTCGTGATGGCAACCCTGCCTGAACGAACAAACTCATAAATCCCGATTTTTTTCAAATCTTCTAATAATTTTTGAGTTTCTTCTTGATGCCCTGTCTTTTCGATGACGATGAATTCCGATTCAATCGTTAAAATGCGAGCATTATGCTTGCGCATTAATCGTTCCAATTTGCCACTACTTTCCGTATAAGCCTTGATTGGAACTTTATATAAAGCAATTTCTTGATGCACAACTTCATGTGCCTCATAGTAAAACGCTTTTAACACTTCTACTTGTTTGTCTAATTGAGCCACGACTTTGCGGACTTCATCTTCCGTCAAATGCACCACGATTGTAAAGCGAAAAATGCCTTCAATGGACGATTGCGAAGTCGTGAGCGACTCAATATTGAAATGCCGCCGCGTGAAAACTTGTACGACACGCATCATTAAACCCGATCTGTTTTCCGTAAAAACGGAAATAGTATATTCTTTGACCATGATTCTATTTTTTGAATGATGAACGGTCAATGATGAATGATGAATGATAAATGATGAATGGTAAATAATGAATGATAAGTGATGAATTGTTGTATTCACCGTTTATTATTCATCCTTTATCATTTATCATTCATCATTCATCATTCATCATTACCTAAGGTTTTTCTAAAACGATTTCTGAAACAGACGCACCTGCGGGCACCATTGGAAAAATATTTTCTTCTTTTTCAACCATCACATGCAGTAAATACGGTCCGTCAAAAGCCAACATTTCAGCTACTGCTTCTTTTAATTCGCTCGAATGGACAATTTTTTTACTTTTTACCCCAAAACCTTCTCCAATTTTCACAAAATCAGGATTTTTCAATTCCGTGAACGAATAACGCCGTTCAAAAAACAATTGTTGCCATTGCCGAACCATCCCTAAAAATTCATTATCCAAAATCACGATTTTCACCCCAACATTCCATTGAGAACACATGCCCAATTCTTGAATCGTCATCTGAAAACCACCGTCGCCAATAAAAGCAACCACTTGTTTGTCTGGAGCAGCCACTTTCGCGCCAAAAGCTGCAGGCAAACCAAAACCCATCGTACCCGCGCCGCCAGACGAAACCCATTGATTTATATCTTTATATTCATAATAACGCGCTGCCGACATTTGATGTTGACCCACATCCGTTGCAATAATCGCTTCTCCTTTGGATTGAATCGAAACTTCTCGAACGACCTGTCCCATCCGCATTTGTCCCTGCTCGTTGCCTATCAAATCGCGCACTAAAACTTTATCTTTTTCGATTTTATCGCAATCTCTAAACTCTTTAAGCCATTTTGGATACGTTTTAGTTTGAACCAAAGGCATCAATGCTTGCAATGCCAATTTCGCATCGCAATGAATTGCCGCCGTCGTTTTAACATTTTTATCAATTTCTGCCGCATCAATTTCGATATGAATCACTTTCGCTTGTTTCGCAAAACGAGAAACATCGCCCGTCACGCGGTCATCAAAACGCATTCCAATAGCAATTAATATGTCGCATTCATTACATTTCAAGTTTGCCCCATAATTGCCGTGCATGCCCAACATCCCCACATTCAATTCATGGTAAGCAGGCAAATTACCCAAACCATGCACCGTATGCCCCACAGGAATCCCCGTTTTTTCAACAAATTGTCTAAAGATTTCAGAAGCGTTCGCAATTTGAATCCCATGACCCGCTAAAATATAAGGTTTTTTAGCGTTGTTAATCAAATCTGCTGCTGCTTGTATCGCAACAAGATTCGGTTTCGGATTCGGATGATAACTGCGAATATATGGATTCTTAATGTATTCAAAATCAACTTTTTCTAATTGAGCATTTCGAGTAATATCTACCAAAACGGGTCCAGGACGACCCGAATTTGCAATATAAAATGCACGCGCCATCACGCCTGGAATTTCTCGCGCATCCGTCACTTGGTAACTCCATTTCGTCACAGGAATCGTACAACCCACAATGTCCGTTTCTTGAAACGCATCACTGCCCAACAAATTGCGCCGAACTTGTCCCGTAATACATACTAAAGGAGTCGAATCCAAATACGCATCCGCTAAACCTGTTATCAGATTCGTCGCGCCAGGTCCAGAAGTAGCCATTGCAACCCCCGTTTTGCGGGTAACACGGGCATAACCTTGTGCCGCATGGATGCCGCCTTGCTCGTGTCGCGGCAAAATATGCCGAATTCGGTCTTGGTAATCGTACAAAGCATCGTAAATTGGCATGATAGCACCGCCCGGATACCCCCAAATGGTGTCAACGCCTTCCTCCAACAATGCTTTCATAACCGCTTCCGCGCCAGTAACAGAGACTTTTGGAGCGTCGGAGATATTGTTTTTCTTAGCTATAACTTGGCTATTCATGATTTGGTTAGGCACTGATTAAAAAAAAGTATCGTGCGCTTGAACCGCGCACGAATACGAAAGTTTGTATGATAATTAATTGGTAATCAAATTCTTATGAATAGACAAGTCTATTCACGCATTGTAAAATCAAAAATTGTCCTTACTATACTTGTCTCTTTAAAACGGTTGACTTACTTGTTTCTTTAAAACGTATCGGTCACACAACCTTCACTTGCCGATGAAACCGACCGCGCATATTTCAATAAAATGCCATTTTTAGTATTTAAAGCGGGCGTTTTCCAATTTTTGCTTCGATTTGCGATTTCTGCAGCCGATAAATCTACATTAAGCAAATTGTTTTTAGCATCAATCGTAATTATATCGCCATCTTTCAAAAAAGCAATCAAACCGCCTGTTTGTGCTTCGGGCGTGATATGTCCGACCACAAAACCATGCGTACCGCCTGAAAAACGACCATCTGTAATCAACGCAACCTTGTCGCCAAGACCCGCGCCCATAATTGCCGACGTTGGTTTTAACATTTCTGGCATACCTGGTCCGCCTTTTGGACCGCAATAACGAATCACCACCACATCGCCTGCTTTAATTTTGCCATCCATAATGCCTTGATTTGCAGCCGCTTCCCCGTCAAAAACCTTCGCTGTTCCCTTGAAAAACTCACCTTCTTTGCCCGTGATTTTAGCCACCGCGCCTTCCGTTGCAAGATTGCCATAAAGAATTTGAATATGACTCGTTTTCTTAATTGGGTCGTGAATGGATTTCACAATCGGTTGATTCGGCGTTAAATCTACTGCATTTGCCAAATTTTCAGCAATGGTTTTGCCCGTTACCGTCAAACAATCGCCATGTAAAAAACCTTCTTTCAACAACATTTTCATCACCGCAGGCACGCCGCCCACTGCAAACAAATCTTCCATCGAATATTTGCCCGACGGTTTCAAATCTGCCAAAAACGGCACTTTATCGCCAATTCGTTTAAAATCCGCTAAACTGACATCGACATTCACCGATTTCGCCATCGCAATCAAATGCATCACCGCATTGGTCGAACCCCCTAAAACCGTTACAACCGTTATCGCATTTTCAAATGCTTTTTTGGTCATAATATCTCTCGGACAAATGTTTTTTTCCAATAACAAGCGAATTGCATTGCCAATTTGCGCACATTCCGCCTTTTTATCCTTGCTAACCGCAGGATTAGACGCATTATTCGGCAAAGCCATGCCCATTGCCTCAATTGCCGAACTCATCGTATTCGCCGTGTACATGCCGCCACACGCGCCCGCACCCGGACACGCATGATGGATAACGCCTTTAAAATCTTCATCAGTAATCGTACCCGCCACTTTTTTACCAAACGCCTCAAACGCAGAAACAATATCTAATTTCTGACCTTTATATTGTCCAGAAGCAATCGTACCCCCATAAACAAGGATTGCAGGACGGTTCAAACGCCCCAAAGCCATCATCGCGCCTGGCATATTTTTATCACATCCCACTACCGCAACCACCGCATCATACCATTGTGCAGAAGCAACCGTTTCAATGCTATCCGCAATCAAATCACGGCTCGGAAGCGAAAAGCGCATGCCTTCCGTACCCATCGAAATACCATCACTTACGCCAATTGTATGAAATATAAGTCCCACTAAATCAGCAGATTGCACGCCTTTTTTAATATCTTTTGCTAAATCGTTGAGGTGCATATTGCACGGATTACCCTCCCAACCCGTCGAAACAATACCGACTTGTGCTTTTTTTAAATCTGCGTCGTTTAGACCGACTGCGTGCAACATCGCTTGTGCAGCAGGTTGAGTCGGGTCTTGCGTGACGCGGCGACTATATTGATTTAAATCTTTCAAAATTAAATAATTAATTGGTTCTGTGAACAAATAACAATTGGTTGACCGCGTAAAAGTATTAGCTTTCTCTTTTTAAAAAAATGCAATAAAAAGGTTAGTTACGATTGTCAAGCCGTTTGAAAACCTTGTAAGTGATTGACTCTAAATGA
>JBDKKX010000067.1:0-14831 GCA_039795795.1 Bacteroidota bacterium
TTCCACCGACACCCAATTCGTCAAAGGCACCGCTTTATCTTGTTGCAAACCGCGCTCAGGCATCGGCGCGACCAACGTATAAGGAATATCTATCACTCGCCAATCCTCACCATCCACCGCAACTGTGTTGGATTTACCCCGAACTAAGCGTTCTTGACCGACCCGCGTATCCATTTCAAGCCCTTTTTGATTGTGAACATCCGTATTCGGCTCATCCGAACTCACAAAAACCCGAAAACATTCTTGAACTTCATTCACACCCCAAGAAAATAACTCTTCAGGCACAAATAACGGAATTGTAGGTTCATTCTCCACTTCAATCACTGCCGTTTCCCCCGGTTTCAACTCCCGTTTCGGCAAATATTGGTTCGTAATGCTAAAATCGCAACCGAACATCAAAAAACTGACCCACAACGGACGCGGACTCGTATTCATCAACGAAACCGCAACAGTTGCACAGGTCTCTGCATCTGGTTGTTGAAAAATATACGGCTCACGCATAGGTGAACGTGCATCCACCGCATCTTTGACCGTAATCGTGATATATTCTTTCGGAATTTTAGTATTTGGATTATTAAACCGTTTCCGGCTATCCCAACTTGCAACAGTATCTACATCATTCAAAAAGGTATAAACCGAAAAGATATTTTTCGCAGGGACGCGCCGAAACAATGGAATTTCACTCGTCAAAGTCGTCAAACGATAAGAACCATTATAAGCCCGCATCAAATAATCCGCTTTTGCAGGATTTTCCACCCACTCCAACAGCGGCGAACGTTGATATTTTTGACCATTTTCATCCACCCCAATCGAATCTTCCCAACCTTTTCGGAGTAAAGCCGCCGCCTCTTTATCGCTATCGGGCGCGAGCGCAATCCGCGTCCGTGGATAATCCATTTGCGCAATCGTAACCCGTTGTTGCGTGTCTCTCGCAAACGCATCCGCCCCTTTGACGGTCGAATAATTAGGATTCACTTTTAGGGTCTTCAACGGCGTACAATCTTCTGTTTGAAACACCGCGCCACTCGTCGAAATCCCTTGCAAAGCACCCGCTTTCACCACCCAACCATTGGTTTTATCAAAAGTCAATAAAAAATCTGGACGCATCATCGCCGCGCCATCGCCCAAAAAGGATAAATTGGCTTTCTCTTGGAAACCATAACCATTAAATTGCGGCGATTGCTCCTTCACCCGATTTTTAACTTTGGCATTCACCGCCTCCATCAAATTCGCATAAGTCGTGCGTCCGCCCGTCGATTCGAGGGCTTCCACCAGCGAATACGTGAAAACACCGCGCTGAGTCCCATCAATATCATATTCTTTCGCCGTTTCATTATCCTTCGCAGCAGACAAATGAATATGCCGCGCCGCAGGCGGTTGAATACTATTTTCCCCTTTGACGTATTCCGAAAAACCGAGATATTCTCTTGCCTTCGTTTGAGTCACAGCCGCATCTGCCATCCGACTTTTCACGTTTAAATCCCGCGTAATCGTACCCGAATGACAACAATCCGTCACAATCAAAAAATGCAAGTCTTTCCCCCCCGTCGCTTTCCAAACCAGATAACCCAATTCTTTATCTGCTAAATCCCGTCCTTTGGGAAGCCGCGAATCGTAACAAACCATCGTTTCGCTCATACCATCCGACTCGTCCCAAAATTCTTTAGGCGCGGGTATTTGCGAACCATGACCCGAATAGTAAAAAACACACATATCCCCATCTTTGGCAGCATTGAAAAGCGAAAAACCATTGATGATATCTTGTCTTTTCGCTTTTTCGTCGAACAACTCGACCGTCTGGATTGGCAGACCATTTGCATCCGCAAATCGGGTTAAATACTCGGAGAAGGAACGAGCATCGTTGACACAACCGTTCAAACGGTGTGCAGGAATCGGATAATTGTCGATAGATGCAATTAACGCATAGACTGTTTTCATAAAAAATTACGTTTTGTAGAGTTATTGTGATAACATCGGTTTCAAAAATAACTCAAATGTATTGCTTTAAAACCAATTTGCAAAACTTTAAAATAAAAATATTATATAATTATTAACCAAATTTATCAACCCATAACCTTATTATAACGTCTTTACTTTAATGATGAATGATAAATGATAAGTAACAAGATTGATTTAGGTCTCGCACAAGTTCGGGAAACTTTTCAAGTTTCCCGAACTTTAGGTCTCGCACAAGTTCGGGAAACTTGAAAAGTTTCCCGAACTTTATGGGCGATTCATCATTCATCATTTATCATTCATCATTAACCCTAAAATGTAATTTTAATCCATGATTATGAATTTATTTACCCGAATGACGCTTTGCACGGTTGCCTTACTTGGCATCTCGTGCGTCTCTAATCCCCTTCTTGCACAAAATATAACCGTCAAAGGACGGGTTACGGATGCAGAAACCAAAGAAACATTGCCTTTTTGCCATGTTTGGGTCAAAAATACAAAAAATGAAGCATTGACCGATATTGATGGCAATTATTTTTTAACCTTGCCTTTGCAAACCAAGAATGCTTTGGTTTGCGCTGCCATGATTGGATACGATACGATTTGTAAAAAAATTGCGCCCGATTTGCCCGAACAAGAGATTTCTATGGATTTGGGCGCGGGCAATAGTGCTTTGAATGAAGTGGTGATTCATGCGGGCGAAAATCCTGCACATCGGATTATTCGCAGCGTCGTTAAAAACAAGGACAAAAATCGGGCAACGAATTTGCCCCCTTATCAATGCGAATCTTATTCAAAAACGGAGATTGACTTGATTCACATTGATAAAAAATTGGCGAATTCCAAAGTTTTTCAACCTTTTAAGTTCGTTTTTGACAATATTGACAGCACTTCGGATGAATTAGCATTTTTGCCCATGTACGTTTATGAGCAAATGGCTAATACGTATCATAAAAAAGGAGATGTTAAATTGAAAAATATCCCGACTGCGGAACAAACCGTTGGTACAAATGAAAGTTTGATGGAATATGTGCGCGAAGTAGAGAACGATTTCGACATTTATGACGATTGGTTTTACCTGTTTAACAAATCTTTTGCGGGACCGTTATCCTCCACTGCGTTTTTGTATTACGAATTTTATTTAGTCGATAGCAGCAAAATTGAAGGACATAAAAGTTATAAAATCCGTTACAAACCGCGCCGAAGCAAGGAAACCGCGTTTGAAGGCGATATGTGGGTGATTGATAGTTCGTTTGCCGTTGAGCGCGTGAATATGAAAATGCCTACGGATGTCAACATCAATTTGATTAATCGGTTGATATTGTATCAAGAATTTGATTACAAACAGGATAGATGGTTGCCTGTAAAATCCAAAATTGTCATTAATTTCGAGGCAGTTAAGAAACGACCGGGCATTATTGGGCGCAAAACTACGATGTTTAAAGATTATAGGTTTGTGCCTAATGTGGATTCTTTGAGGATTCCAAAAATAGATGCGATTGATTTAGATGCGGCAGATTTGAAAAAAGATAAAGCCTTTTGGGATAAAAATCGCTATGAATCCTTGTCCAAAAACGAACAAGCCGTTTATACCATGATTGATAGCATTCGGAACGTGCCAATTTATAAATCTTACGTGGATATTTTGGAAACCTTGTTTACGGGTTATAAAAGCATCGGAAAAGTGGATTTTGGACCTTATTTTTCTACCTATTCCGCGAATCCTGTGGAAGGCAATCGGTTTCGGCTCGGGGTTCAGACCAATAAAACGTTGAGTGAACGATATCGAGTAGGCGGTTATGCGGCGTATGGTTTGTTGGACAAAGCGTGGAAATATGGCGCGCATTGGAAATGGATTATGCAGCGCAAACCGCGCATCGTACTCGGCGCGTCGTACAAAAACGACATTATTTCCAATACGTTGAGTACCGAATCCACGAATTCAAGTAATTGGTTTTCAGGGTTTTATCGCCGTCCAGTCCTGTATAAATTGACTGCAATGCAGGAAGCCAAAATCTCTTATGAACGATTTTGGAAAGGCGGTTTGTCGAGTAAAGTCCTTTTGATGAATCGGACGCTTACCCCTTTACGCCATACGACGGGTGATGGAACGGGTTTCAATTACGCGTATTTGATGAATCCTGAGCTGCCCATGAAAATGGATACTTCATTGACGACCACCGAAGGCGTTATCAAATTTCGGTATTCCAAAAATGAGCAATATATTGATAATGCTTTTGGTCGAACCACGATTACCAATCGAAAACCTGTTTTTGGCGCGCAATACACTTATGGCATGGGCGGCAAAGGCGTTGGTGCGAATTATCACAAAATTGAATTGGATTTTTCGGGGCGTTTGGACATTAACCCGATTGGTTGGACGAGTTGGTGGTTTACCGCAGGCAAAACTTTTGGTACCTTGCCGATGCCGTTATTGCATGTGATGCTTGGGAATGAATCGTTGGGCTATGATAGATGGTCTTTCAATGGCATGAATAATTATGAATTTGCCGCAGATGCTTTCGTGAGCATGAACTTCACGCACCACTTTGAAGGATTGATTTTCAATAAGATACCGTTGTTGAGAAGGTTGAATTGGCGCGAAGTTGCCTCTTTTCGGGCAGTTGTGGGGACGATGACGGCGGATAATTTAAATCATAATAAGTTGAATGCGTATAATCCTGTGGCGGTGAATCCAAATAGTTATATTGGTTTTAGGGTTCCGAATCGACCGTATCTGGAAGCGGATATTGGGATTGAAAATATATTTAAAGTGTTGAAATTCTCGGCAGTGTGGCGTTTGAATTATTTGGATAATCCAGAAGCGGTGCCTTTTTCATTGCGGTTTGGCGTAGATTTCAACTTTTAAATGCTCATTTTTGGCACAGATTGAACAGATTCAACGAGATTTTCACAGATTTTTTTGATTTTAAGCATTGAAAATCAAAAAAATCTGTGAAAATCTCGTTGAATCTGTTCAATCTGTGTCAAAAATGAGCAGTCCAGCTATTTCTTCGCAAAACCCGCCCGCGTCATATTCCCCCAACCCACATTTTTGCCCCGCATCCAATCCAAATTCCCTTTCAAAGACCAATAAACCGTCCGAGGATGATACACAAACGGTTCAATCAACACCGTCAACAACAATTTCCAAATATCCCTTCGTTGTTCATATCGACTATACGATAATTCTTGCACATATATTGATAAAACCGATACTAATATTGCAAAAGCATACACTAACGCCAACATCGCCCAAAAAAATTGCCAATTCACCAATCCCAAAACGCATAAAATGCCAAAAAATATCAATCCACCCGCTTCCGCAAAAGGAGCAAGCCATTCCGCAAAAAACCAATAAGGATAACTGACCATGCCTAAAACACCATATTTAGGATTAAAAAACATGGTTTTATACATTAATAAACATTCTAGCGTACCGCGTGTCCACCGATGTCGCTGCCGCCCCAAAACGGCATAATCTGAAGGGGCTTCTGTCCAACAAAGCGGTTCTGGAATGTAAGCAACTTTATATTTTTCGCCCCGAAGCCGCAATGTTTTGTGCATGCGCATCACTAATTCCATGTCTTCACCGACCGTTTTATGGTTATAACCCCCAATTTCAACGGTCAATTGACGGTCAAAAATGCCAAATGCTCCTGAAATTAACAATAATCCATCGATTTCCGCCCAAGCCGTCCGCCCTAATAAAAAAGCCCTAAAATATTCAATCACTTGAATCCGAGCGATAAAAGTATCAGGCGTTTTGAGTTGCGTCAACCGCCCGCCTTCAATTACAGAATCGTTCGTCAACCAAACAATCCCGCCTACTGCAACCACCCGTACCTTGGGCGGTGCTTGCAAAATCGGTTTCACCATTTTCAAAAAAGCATCGGCTTCGATGATACAATCCACATCAATACAGGCAAAATAATCGCTTTCCGCCAAATTAATACCGACATTAATGGCATCCGCTTTACCGCCATTTTGCTTATCCACCACCCGTAATTTGCGAAAAGCGGGATTTCGAGACCGATAAACCCCGCGTACAGGCTTGGTTTCCAACGTTGCCACATACGGATATGCTGTATCCTGCACCAAATCATAAGCGGTTATCGCTTTTTGCAACGTATCGTCTTTACTGCCGTCATTCACGATGATTATCGTCAACTCGCCATAATGCAGCGACATTAAAGAGCGAATATTATCCACAATCGTCATCGATTCGTTGTAAGCAGGCGCGATAATCGTCAAAGTGGGCAGCAAAGGCGAGGAAAGGAGTTCATTAAAATCGGTCAAATCGCGCTCCCGCCGATATCGCATCACGGCACGCGCAGAAACAATGCCCATAACCAGATACGAGAGCAAAATGCCCATGCAATAAAAAAAAATACCATATTCAAAGAATCGGACGCATAATAAAATCCATTTGTGCATAAGGGTTATAAGTTTTAGTAGGTTGATTTTCAATGACTTGTGGTGTAATGCCGTCCTCTGTTTCGGCTGAAAAGAAATCCGAACTGCCAAAATGTTCGCTCATTTTATGCGCAAACGAACGGACGCTGGCTTGCGGATGCTGATGCCATCGGGCAAAATTTGGTAACACGGCGGCGGATTGATGCTGCAATTCCGCGAATAAATGCGTTTGTTGCCAATGCGTCAATTCAAATTTTAACGTATTTAAAAAATCCAATTGTTTTCCGTCTGCTTGGAAACGCATCACGGCGCGCATCGCACAAACGCTGACCATTGGATTGGGATGTTGTGTATAGGGAATTGCCAAACGACCCGCTTCTTGAATGTGCATTAACGTCAATTCGGTTAAACTTTGGATTAAAACCCGTTCCTTTCGACTGGTTTTAAGTTGGTGAATCGCTTCATTTTTAAAACCCAGCATTAAATAAAGTTCACGCAAGCGGCTTGCTTCTTGTCCCGACATGCTTTTCCGAAGCAATATTAATTGCTTTTTAAATATTTTTCGATTGATTTTATGGGTCAATTCATTAAAATCCAAACTTAATTTGGTTTCTTTTTCAGCAGAACATTCTCGAGCCCTTTCTTCTTCATATTCTCCCGCAACAAATTCTGCCAACAGCGTTTCATATCGATTTTTTAAAAAAGTATTCTTTTGATTTTGTCGGATAAAAACGGTGCGCCGCAGCCAAATGACGACTATCATCAGCACGGATAAGCACAAAAGCGCGAAAACAATGCTCCAGACGAAATAGCGGATAGTGCCAGCGTCGGCGTGTTGAGTCAGATTGACGGTTTCGTTGAGCGGAATATCCTGTTCGTAAGGAAATCGGATTTCGTCCATATTAAAACTAAATATTTTTTATTGGAATGAATGGATTGGAAACGGGGGATTTCCCAAATCAAAACAATTTGTTGATTTTCAAATTAACGGTTTGTCGTTGCAAGGTACCTACATTATCATTGCCAAATTTTTCCAACTGTACTCCAAGTTCGCCCGACCAATAGAAATTAAATTGTTGATGCCAACCCACTTGAAGCCATTGCGTACCCGTTCGGAAATCGTTGAATAACAAGGAATTATAAACATTACTTTGTTGCGTTTGCGACATGCCCAGCGTAGCGCGAAAATAACTTGCCTCGTCTTTAGCATAACGCCGCGTCGTAAAAGTATAAGTCTGACCCACTAAATCTTGCCCTTTGACCACATAAATTTTGAGGTTAAACAAATAATGTTGCCAATATTTTGTAATTCCAGCAATACCCAAACCAATATTTTGTTTATCCTGTTGAATCCAAATATAACGCGCCCCAATTTCCCATTCCACTCCCCCATTCAATTGATGCATCCAGTGCGCTGCCGCATGTATCGTCGGATAAATCACGCCATCCGAAACCGATAAACCGAAATTGCCATAATTTTTAGCATCAAATTTCGGATAGATTTCGGCTTGCACGCCTCGTCCAATTTGTCCAAAACGGCTACCTTGATAGATTTTCAACAGCGTCGTCCTTCGTTTCTGCCAATGCGCCCACTCAACACTCGTTAAATAGCCATTAAAATAAGGGTGTTTTTCGGCATCTAAACCCATAGAAACTCGATTCGATAAACTATCATTTTGAGCGAGAAGCGAAAGGGGGGCAATTAAAAAGCAAAATAAAACAATATTTAATAGATTCATTTTCAGGGATTAATCTTTAATACCGAATTTGCGTTTCACCCGCGCCACGATTTCCGAAGGGCGAAAGGGTTTCGTAATATAATCGTCCGCGCCCAAGGCAAAGGCTTCCACAATGGTTTTTTCCAACCCAATCGTCGAAAGCACTATCACAGGCACTTGACTCTGCCGTTGTTCGCGGATGAAATTAAGCACCTCGAACCCGCCCGCAAACGGTAACAATAAATCCACGATGACTAAATCTGGTTTTTCAGCATCGAAAAGGCTCATAGCCTGTTTGCCGTCAATGGCAGCAGCAATGTCGAAACCCGCTTTTTCCAAGCGATGATGGAGGGTTTTGAGAATCATAGGCTGGTCATCTATTACTAAAATTTTCATGCGTTTAGGACTGTTTAAATTGAATGGAGCTTTTTGCAAACGAAAGAATGGATGTTATCTACTTGATTTTGCCCCGAATTACACGAATTCTCACGAATTATTAGTGAAAATTCGTGTAATTCGGGGCAAAATCAAGTAGGATTCAAATAACATTTAAACGTTCTATCAATTGAGATTTATTCGCACGACTAATTGGTATCACTTTTTTGTCAATCACTAAGGTATTTTCCTCAATATCCACAATTTTTGCCAAATTGACGATGTAAGACCGATGCACTTTCACAAAAGTCGGGTGAGACAACCGTTCATCCAAACTTTTCATCGTCGAATGAATGATAAAATTCCCACGCGTCGTGCGTACCGAAACGTAATCTCCAATATTTTCAAAATACAAAATTTCGTTAATACCCAATCGCACAAAACGACCTTCTGTCCGAATAAAAATTTCATTCGATAAATGAGGCACATTTTTCGTTTCGACGACTTTTTTTTCCGTCAAAAACTCATGAATCGTCCATGCTTTTTCGACAGCCGCCCGAAAACGAGGAAAATCAAGCGGTTTTTTCAAATAATCAATCACCCGATAGGCAAACGCTTCATAAGCATAAACCGTTTTAGCCGTCGTCAGAATGACATGCGGCATCACCGTTAATTTGTCCAACAATTGCAGACCTGTGAAATCGGGCATTTCCACATCTAAAAAAATCAAATCTGGGGAGTGTCGTAAAATCGCATCGTAGGCTTGAGTGGCGTTTTCGCACGTCGCGACGACCGCAATTTGCGGCATTTTGCCACAAAATCGCTCAACGGTTTTTCGCGCCATGAGGTCGTCGTCAATAATAATGCTTTTCATCTTCATGCTTCTATTTGGGTTGAGTTTAAAAAGGGTTACAAAACAAACTATTTGTTCATTTTACAATCTGCTCAACCTTTGATTTTAAATGTAGTAATTCTTGCTCCAAAATAGGTTTAAAACGATTGACTTCCAATAAAATACGGTTGAGTAAAGATGCTGTTATCTGAATATTTGGCTGCTCTTGTTTGACCGATTTCTCCAAATTTTCAACATATTGTGTTATTTGTGTTAAGCCGACCATCGCAAAAGTCGGTTTTAGTTTATGCGCCAAACTTGCCATTTGTTTCCAATCTGCCGCCTTTAATGCAGGACTCAATTCATTCAAATCTTTCAAACTTCCTGTCAAAAAAATGTCAAACATTTCGCAAGCATGTTCCCAGTCGCCTTCATAAAAATCATTTAAAAAAGCAATATCCAATCGTTTATCAAAACTAAAAACCGCGTTATTGTCGTTCATTTCCACCATTTCTGCCTCTGCTACGACCGTTTTTGAATCCTTTTTAGGCAAATATTGATGCAATTTTTCCAATAATTGCGTCGGATTAAACGGTTTTGTCACAAAATCGGTCATACCCGTTGCCGCAGCACGCGCTTTTCGGTCGAGCAACGCAGAAGCCGTCAACGCAATAATCGGCACATTCATATTCGGATTGCGCGTATTGCGAATGACCAAAGTTGCCTCATTCCCATCCATAATCGGCATTTGAATATCCATCAAAATCAAACTATACGGATGCGCCGCCGCAAATTCCGTCGCTTCTTTGCCGTTCAACGCGATGTCATATTCCAATTCCCATTTTCGGAGCAACCCCGTTAAATATTTCAAATTCATTTGATTGTCTTCCGCAATCAAAATTTTACCTGTTGAAATCGGTAATTGCGTCGTTTCTTCAGGTGCTTGAACCGCAATTGCCAATGGATTCACCGTTTTTTGATACTTCAACGTGAACAAAAAGGTCGTTCCGCGCCCTTTTCGACTCTGTACATCAATCGTCCCGCCTTGCAATTCCAACAATTTGCGCGTAATCGTCAAGCCTAAACCTGTTCCTTTATATTTGATTTTCAATTCATTATCCAATTGTTGAAAATCTTCAAAAATGCGCGGCAACTCGTCCGCCTCCATCCCAATCCCCGTGTCATACACCTCAAATTCCACCAAATAATCCTTTTCCGTCTTATCCGCCAAGCCCACTCGAACGCCAATTTTACCTTTATCAGTAAATTTTTCAGCATTACTGAGCAAATTTATCAAAATTTGATTGAGCAAAACGGCATCCCCAATGACCCAACCTTCCAATTCTGTATCCACAAACGCCTCCACCCGAATTGGTTTTCCCTCCACTTTAAGTTGGAAAGTTTTCTGTAAAGTTTTGACCAAGCCAATCAAATCAAACGGTTTTGCTTGAATTTCCATTTTCCCAGCTTCGATTTTAGAATAATCCAAAATATCAGAAATTAAATTATGCAAATGATTCCCAGAATCTTTAATCACATTCAAATAATCTAATTGTTGCACCGTCGGTCGCGTGTCGTACAACAAGTGCGCCATGCCGATAATCGCATTCAACGGAGTCCGAATTTCATGGCTCATGTTTGCCAAAAACCGTTTTTGCGCTTCTTCGGCAGCTTCGGCGCGGTGTTTGGCGGCTTGAAACTGCATGGTGCGCCGTTCCACCTGCGCTTCGAGGCTATCATTCAACTGTTTCAATTCCATATTGGCGCGATACAATTCTAAGGCTTTTGCCTCTAAAATGGATTCCGCTTGTAGGCGCGCTTGCTGTTCGCGTTCTAAACGGCGTTTAAGGATGTCGATTTCCATAGGCTTATAATGATGAATGATGAATGATGAATGAGCTTTAGGATATAATTGGAACGCGGAGGACGCGGATTTTACAGATTTTCGCGGATTTTTTGTTTTTTTGCTTGGGTTTTGAAACATAAATCTAAAAAATCCGCGAAAATCTGTAAAATCCGTGTCCTCCGCGTTCCAATTGTAGCTTTATGATTATAACAATTGATGCACTTGTATTTTAACCACCGTTCCAGTGGGATTCATCATTTCTAATTCAATGCGACATTTCTGATGATAATGTTCAAAACAACCTTCAATCAAGCCCACTGCCAACGATGACATGCCTCTTTCCGACCGATAAAGCATTTCTAAATGATTGGGAGTCAACCGTTTCGTTTCAAAACGAGGTAATTCTGCTTCGGGATACAATTTTCGGACTTCGACATGAATGTACGATTCAATCATTTCCAACAATTCAAAAGCACTCGTGATGCCATTAATCCAAGCACCGTACCCGCGCGCAAGCAACGTGAATAAATGTTTGCCATAAATGTGGAGCAAAGTAGGAATCGGAATGTTCACACGCTGGCTCAAATGCCGAACCAATGTAACAATTTCCGTATGCGAATACGTGCCAACAGCCGTGTAAATGCCTCCAGAAGGCAACGTTTCTGCCGAAAGAATCGCGTCAACGGTTTCATAACCGAACGCCGTTTCGACCATTTCCAAAAAAGACGTGAAAATAACCCCTTTCATAAATTAGAATTTGACCTTGTTTATAAGTCTGTGAAAGAAAGGCATTTGCATAGTTTGCGTTTTTCGTGCGATAAAATTGGGAGGCGTTTTATCGTGATATTAATTGCAAATTTAAAGCATATTAAACGATAGATGCAAACGAATTAACCTAAAAAGGGTAGGTTTTGCAATTCTTTAACACATAGGTACATAGTACACATAGAAACGTTGCAATTCTTTAACACATAGGTACATAGTGCACATAGAAGCTATGTGTTCTATGTACCTATGTGTTAAAAACAATGTACCTATGTGTTAAAAAAACCGCATTTCCTACCAAAAAACGAAAAAAGCTGCACCCTGTCCAATTACGGATGACCTTTGTAGGGTATTCATCATCATTTAAAAATTAATTATATGAATCTTTACACAAAAGCACTTTTTTATAGTGCACTCTTTTCAATCCAACTGTTGACCGCCCAAACCCCTACTTTTAATTATCTTGGAACGTTCAAAGCGGACGGCACACCGAATTATTTGGTGCAGCCGAGCGACAACGTGCCTGCTTCCTTAGTGACGCGCATTTTGGCATCAGTGCCCGAAAATTATCCTGTACCCAAATATCATCCCGAATATATTCGTGCAGGCATCACCTCCGACATTCAACTCCGAGATACGGCGGATGTTTGGGTGACATTTGTGGCGGAAGGCGCGGGTTATCTCAATACATTGGGTTTTTACACCTATTCACTCAACGCGCCTGTGGTACGTCCTTCGGCGGTGACGATTGCCTTTCCAAATGTTTCGGCAGTGAATAGCGGTGGCGGATTGAATGCAGGTGACAAGGTGCATTTGGGACGCTTTCCCGCAGGGACAGGCATTGGTTTTGTATTGATTGCCAATGGTTTCCGCAATGGCGCGGTAACAACAGGCAATTGGATTTTGTATTCCAGACCGTCTTTTAACCCAGAAACAGATACGACTTTGCGCTATCATAATGTCTTATTGCGCGATTCGACAGGCGTTGTTGTATTAGGTTTTGAAGATATACGACGGGATAATTCGGGTTGTGACAACGATTTTAACGACGCGCTTTTCTACATCACGTCCAACCCTGGAAGAGCGATTATTACAGATGCTATTAATACGACGGTCGGTACGTCAACGGGTACATCCAGTGGCAATAATGGCGGTTTGGAAAGCAATGGCAAGTTGGCTTCGGCGATTGCAACCCGCAATTTCCAACGCCAACAACTGCCCGCATTGACTTTTGATAAAATGGAGCGTTTTCAAAAAATGCCGATAGACCAATTTGCACGCGGCGATGCACAGAATGACCTTGACCAATTTCTGCCTTTGCAACCGATTGAAGAGGTAAGACCATTTGTATCCACACCTATTGATTTGACCAAGATTACAAATGCAAAATTTGTATTATCTGTCGATTATGTGGCGGGAACGGACGACCGTAGAGCCGTCGTATTAGGGACAAAAACAGAACAAACAGTTTATGAACATACCAAAGCCGTTTGTGATAGATTGAAAGGAGCGACTTTATTGGATTTGAAAACAGTGGGTTCGGATGAAATGCCGTTTCAAATGGCGACTTTGCAACAAATGGATGGCAGTTTAGAATACGCACTTTCGTTTTCCGTTTTGAAGCAAAATGATTCTGTTCAGATTGAAAGTAATTGGACATTTGAAAGTTTTTCCAAAGCACCGAATTGTTATAATTTCCAAATCTGGTCAAAAACCCCACATTGGACGTTGAAAATTGCAAATGATATTGTGGCAAATCTGACTCAGAAATTTATGTTGAAATCCATGAAAGCCAGCCCGTTTCCAAAAGTGTATGTTAAAAATGGGCTTTATGAAAATGGCATGCTTTATTTAAATATTCATAATCCTTTGAATGCAAATTCATTAATAGTTAAAGGTAATTATACTGTGACTGAAACCAGTGAAAGGCAATCGTTTTTACAAAAGGTATCCTTAAGTGGCGCATTGGATGAAAAGATTCAAATCTCTGTTGGAAATATTTTCGATGCAGGCTTTACTTTGCAAAACAATGTGGATGCTCAATTGGATGCTTTGTATTTAGCCGATGGCAGTTGGGGCTTGGATTATGATTCAAATGAGGCAAAAATAGAACAATTTGTGGTCAATCCAGGTGTAAATCAAGGTAATTTGGGCATGGATAATGCCTTTTCGGTGGCGCGAAACGTTGAAATGAAGGCGAATGTACGCGGTTATGCTTCGATTTTTCGGGCATTGCGTCCTTCGGGCGCGGCGATGGACTTGTCCAAATTTAAAACATTGAGTTTTGAATCCAATGGTACGGCGGGTGTTTTGGAAATTATTTTGGTTAAAAAATCAATTGGCAATTGGAAAGAGCAATATCGGGCTTCGATTTTGTTGCCCAAAGATAAAAAATTGTTCCAAATTCCAATCCAACAATTTATCAGCAGTAATGGTAATTCATTGATTGCGAACGATTTAACTTCAATTGTTTTCTCCATCCGAGGGAATAATCAGGGCTTTGAACCCAAGCAAATAAACATTGACAATGTGGTTTTTAATAATTCAACAGCGACTTTACGGACGACGACGACAACAAGTTTAATGGCATACCCGAATCCAGTAGAAAAAACAGTGAATTTGGCTTTTGAAATGCCTGAAAATGGTTTAGCGATGTTGGAATTGTTGTCTGTGAAAGGGCAAGTGATTGCGAGTGTTCAAGAAAATTTGCAAAAGGGATTGAATAGTGTGCCTTTTGAAGTGGAAACATTGAGTAGTGGCGTGTATATGGCGCGGGTTCGGTTTGCAGGCGGCGTTTTAATGGCGAAAATTGTGCATTAATCATTTTAGGTTTAATTAGTAGGGTACAATTGGAACGCGGAGGACGCGAATGAAGCGGATTATCGCGGATTTTTTTTTATTTTTTGTTGGGTTTCGAGCATTA
>JBDKKX010000068.1:0-14804 GCA_039795795.1 Bacteroidota bacterium
CGCCTTGTGCGAGGTTCAAATCAATGCTAATATCGCACGAGTGATGTCCTCCAACCGATTGTCGAAGCGACACCTGCGAAAAGCGGGTCGAAAAATCGAAGGATGAACCGTCTATAGTGATAATAGCGCGAATTTTCATTAAAAATATTTATTGTATATAATAGTTTAATCCAAAGGAAGTTGTATGGATTTTGCACCATTTCTAATAAACTTATTAGCTTCCTGTGATTCTCTTAAAAACAAGTCAAGCCGAGATCGTGCAGCTTGAGGATTCCTTTTACCCCAAGTTTCATTAAGAGCTGAGGTACACCCTTTAGTTGTAAAACAATCTGTCGGAGCTATAAAATGAGTCGTCGAACCACTGTGATCTGCCATTGTACTGGTCGGTGATGCTACATAATCTCCACCAATTCCACCATGAGAAGTTCTAAAAAAAGAGCAATAATATTCGCCATCTGCTATTTTGTACATTTGCGCTTGATTCGTTCGCTCTAATTCTCCTTTGACCGTAATATTTTCATATCCAAAGGTATTGCGAGACTGCATGTCTGGATGCCTTCTTGCATGATAAGTTAACTTGACATTTGTGATTGGACTACTTCTAATTTGTGGTGAACGCGCAACTGAATCATACAAACCAAGAAATTTTACCGTTTTAGGTAATTCAGCTGCTAATTCTGCTACCATAGCAGCACCACGACTATGCCCGACTAAACAAAATTCAATATCATCAAAAAGATTTTGTTCAATTTTGATGGATCTTCTGTGTGGTAAACAAAATAATTCATACATACCAATAGGTTTAAGAGCAGGAATCAGTTGTTTTAATCTTTGATCTAACCAAACTTTTGCATCCCTTAAAACAGATGTAGCATTGAGACCTGAAAGATCAGGACCATGTAGCCATAATTTATTCTCCCTATTTGTTTTAAAATCAGCATAAAAACGATAAACATAGCTGTTGCTTCCAAAATCGTCAAGCCATTCTTTTGAATCAGTTCCATCAATTGCGATGAGAATGTGAGTTGGCATTTTAAAATTAAGTATTTGATTGTCAACAAATTGTAATTTGCAGCAAGCCCGAAAACTTGCTGCAAATGTTTTTACCAAAAAAGAATTAGCTTTAATCGCCTACGACATATCCGATTCAGGCCATTTCATAACAAACTTCGCTTGGTCCGACCCGCCTTCTTTCACCACAATTTTTTCAGCTGTGATGTGAAAGATTTCATCCGTATTGTAGCCCGTCGAAACAGAATTAAAAAGTTCCCGATAAAAAATCACATAGCCATTGTCAAAATCAATTTGTTTGAACAATTGCTGTTGATCATGGTCGCGGAAAATTTTAATGGTACCGGGTTTCGGCTTGTCTTGCGTCCCCATCCAGTTGATGATTTTGCCTTTCAACTCCTTTTCATCGGAGCGAACTTTCATAATAATCAATCCATTGCGGACGACTTTTGTAGGTTGTCCTTTTTCAGGGTCAATGCTGCGGGAAAAGGAATATTCCAATTCGATGATTTGAGCTTTCGCGCCGTCTAATTCAAAGGTCGCGGTATGCGCTGCTGTGGACATTTCTGTATGCCGTTTAAAAAGTGAAAAAAGAAATTTTAAGATGGGTTTCGCACTGAAACCTTTAAAAATATGAAATATAATAATATTTATTAGATTTAAAATCCAGTTTTTAGCGGTTTGAATCACTAAAAACTGGGATTCTATTGAATTTTAAAAAGTTGAATAATTCTGGTTGCATCTTGCCGCCTAACGTCGAATAAAATAAAAATTGTAAGTGAAATAATCAAGTTGCGTTCTACTCTGCTTCAGACTTTGCACTGCCTTTTTCGGCATTGAGCGCGTACACAAAGGTTCGCACCGCCCACAAAGGTTGAATGCCAATTTTAACATCAATTCTATCAGGCTGTCTTGGATTCCATGCAAACTCATTGACACGCCCTTTTGTAATAATTTTTTGTTCTGCCAACACGTCTAAAAACTCTTGAATCGTGTCCCGAATGCGATTTGAGGTCGTTCTATCCAACTGTTGATGCGTCACTTTGCCCAAAAAATGGCGTAACACTCTATTTACATAGTCAAAAACCCGAACCACTGCATATCGTTTCAAACCATATTCGCCTCCATTGAAAGCGGTAGCGGCTTCGTAAGCCATATCTTTTTCATAAGCATTCATCATGGCATTGATGCCTTCTTCTGCAAAATCGCCTACTTCATTTTGCACAACTTCAAAGGCTAAACCTTGCACCCCCGAAACCGAACCATGTTTTTCGCCCGCCACAGGCTGCGAAATTTTTTCTGCGTACATTTTACCCGCAACTGCCATCGCAGGAGACCCGCGTAATTCATTTTCTTCGTCCAAATCCTCATGTTTGCCGCGCAAAATCAAATGATTCGCAAACAAAATCAGTTTAGAATGAAACACTTCGGAACCTGTGATGCCTTGCCATTTTTTGTTGCTACGGCTTTTCAAGGCTTCTTTGGCAGAATCCGCGTCGTCGAAATCCGTCAAAAAACTCAAATTGGCTTCTCCTGCGAGTTTCGCATAGCGTTCAATCAAAGTTTTAGGCTGCTTGCTTTCCCAAAGCCCTGGAATCACGAGCATGGAATACGCCTTTTTTTGATCTACTTTGCGGGACTCCGCCAAAAGTCGCGTTTCAATGTCATTATAAAGCGCATTTCGGTCGGGATCCACTAAAACTTCCCGATGCACGTTCAATAAAGTCAAATTTTTAACTTTTTGAGGTTGCGCATTTCTGAAAAAAGTTTCCAATTCCCGATAAGTGCGTTCCAAATTGCGCGCAGCATCCGTGATTTTTAACAAATTTTGTTTAATGAGTGCCTCATTATTATCCAATTTGTCTAACGCAACGGTCCGTAATTCTTTAGAATTGCTCACTTCCGCATGACCTAATAAACCTTCCAATGCTTTTAATCTATCGCGCAATTGTCGGCGTTCGTCATTCATGCTGTCGTCGGTGAGGAATTTTTTCTTTTTCTTGGCGTTGCCAGAAAATCTATCTATATCGTCCGCTAAAGGACTCAATAAATCTTCCAAACCATCATAATTGTCCAAAAGAGACACGGCGGCATCCCAATCGGGCAATTCAGGTTTATTTTTACGCTCATTTTGAGGCGTAATTGGATTGTTATATGATTGTTCGAGAGCCATTTTAGTTTAATCGTTGATATTTTCGTCTAATTCTTTAATAATGTCCTGCAAAACGGCTAAAACTGCCGCCCGCGCTTGAGGATTATCCATTGCTTTTCGGAATTGCGCACTCTTGTCCAACCAACCGACCAACGCATCACTAACCGCCCATTCCGATTGCAACGTGCGCAATAACGGCGTTCTTTGAGCAATCGCTTTGGGCGCGAAAGATTGCACCCCTTCTTGAAAATCAATGACTTGTGTAATCGAAGGATTCGCAGGATTCCCCGTTGCCAACGACACTTTCACAGAAGGCTTTGCATACGCCATGACTTTTTCGGTTGAACCCATATAATCTTCGGGTACTTCCTGCGGTTTGCGCGGAGCATTTTCCGCCAACGGCAACGTCATCAACGTGCGATTCGTGGGCAAATAATCCAATCCCGAACTGGTTTCAACGGGCATTGTAATCGGACCCGCCATATTCGTATTTACATTCGACATAGCAATAAAATATTTGTCTTTGCAAACACCCGTAGGCTTGCAAAAATACATTAAATAATAAAATGCTATTGAACTAATTGAAAATTAAGGTTTTGCTATAAACGATAATTATATTTTGAGTCCAAAAACATCTTTAAAAAGTGATACGTATGTTTGATGAATTTTTAAATTCTAAAACTATTTTTTGATTGGGTTTAAATCTGTTGCCATCGTCCCAATACTTTTCACCGTTGTTTGGACGGCTTTTGCTTTGGTTAAGTTGTCATTGACCGCATTCAGACTCCCTTGAACACTACTGTTATTACTCGGCGATTTTTCTTGGGCTTGTTTAATGTCTTTCACATTTTGTATAATAGACGAAGTTGCGTTTTTAAGCGCGTCCACAATTTTGGCTTCATCACACTTCTTTTTTTCCTGCTCAATTGCCGCTTTTAACGCCTGTACTTCTTGCTTGTGTTGCGCGTCCACTCGGCTGCGATAAGATTTCCACGATTGAAAAACAATAATGCCCAGGATACCCACTGTCGCGGCATATAAACCACTCAGTCGCCACAAAGCCGAAGAACGTTGATTGCGATTTAAAACTTCCATGCTATAAGGTTTTACTTCTAAACTAAATTTTGGTAAAATCGGAATTGTCGGTCCGTTCCATTGATACTTGTTTCTCCGACAAAGATAATAATTTTTTTAATTATCAAAATATTATTAAATATTTTTTTAAAAATTTTATAATATTTTGATTTTTTCATTATTTATAAAATTTAAAAATTAATATTTAATTAAATTCTTACAAATGAATTAACGCCTGAGACACTTACAAGTGACATTTTTTTTAAAAAAAAAGAATATTTTTTGAATTATTTTTTTTCAGCAAACGATAACAATATTGCAATGCACAGGCAACTCTTTGAAATTATGGTACGAATGGGAACACAGATGAGACGGATTTTACAGATTTGCACAGATTTTTTTGAATTTATGCTTAAAATACAACCTAAATTCAAAAAAATCCGTGCAAATCTGTAAAATCCGTCTCATCTGTGTTCCTATTCGTATCGCACTATTCTACAATTAATTCGTCTGCAAAAAGCCAAGCGGCTTGTCCCGCGCCCGCATGTCCAACAGGACATTTACCCAGATTCTTAGCAAAAACCTTCAAAAATCGTTTTGGACTCGTCACGTTTGGAAAAGCTAAATCCGCGTGTCGAATTTCTATTTTTTCTATATTTTTATCATTAAAATCTTTTCTATCCACATCTTTCCACGTTTTGCCATCCTCAGAAACGGATAAAATCACGTAATCGGGCAAGAAAATCCATGCAGGCGGTTTGTTAAGAAAGTTAACGCCAACATTTTTAAAAGTACGCGCTGCTTCAAAATCCAAAATCACTTCCATATCATTCCCATTAAAACCCGTCCATTGTGCAAAATTTTTAACATCGCCCGTCAAACCATTCGTCAAACCCGAACTGCCTGATTCATAAGTATTGGTAGGCGGCACCACACATTTATAAGGCAAACCCGTCGCTTCATGGACGTTAAACGTTTTGGAAACTACTTTTGAAATCATTTTTCCATCTTCAAAACAGGCTGCTTTTATTTCCGTAAGTTTTTGAATATCAAAAGGTTTTGTATAAACAGCTGAATTTATATTAGGTGCTGTGCCATCTGTGGAATACCGAATTTCACCAGACTTGACCGCTTGGTTTAAAACCACTTTCGTTTGTTTATAACCTCCTGTCAATTGCGCCGTAACATCGTAAATTCGTTCTGCATAATGGACATTCAATGCTTTAAGCCGTTTGAAATGCGTTTGGAGTCGTTGCAAAAAATTGTCATACGACCTGTTTTCTTTGGAAGACCAAAGGACTTCTGCCAACGCGCAAGCACGCGGATATGCCATATATTCCACATAATCCGTCGTTTGCATATATTCCGTCCAAATATTCGCCTGCGCACCCAAAATATGTTTTGCCTGTTCAGGAGTCAATTCCGAAGGAGTGGGTTCAAAACCATAAACCTTTTCCAACGTCGTGAAACCGCCAATTGCCAAAGGTTCACTCGTCGGGTCTGCTTGATAGTGGTCTAAATAACAATGTGTACCTGGAGTCATCACCACATCATGCCCTTCTTTTGCCGCCGCGATACCGCCTTCGGTGCCGCGCCAAGACATCACGGTTGCATCAGGCGCGAGACCGCCTTCCAAAATCTCATCCCAACCCAACAATTTTCGACCTTTTGAATTAATATATTTCTCAATGCGTTTGACAAAATAAGATTGCAATTCATGCTCATCTTTCAAACCTTCTTTTTTCATCAAATCTTGACAAAATTGACTTTTTTTCCAAGCCTCTTTGGGGCATTCATCGCCGCCAATATGAATGTATTTGCTTGGAAATAAATCAATTACCTCAGTTAATACATCTTGCAAAAAAGCAAATGTCTTCTCACTCGGACAAAAAACATCTTCAAAAACACCCCATTTGGTCGCCGCTTGATACGTTTTAGAAGCATCACAACTTAACTCAGGATACGCCGACAATGCCGCAAGTGCATGACCAGGCATTTCAATTTCGGGAATCACCGTGATATAACGCGCCTTCGCATAAGCAACAATTTCCCGAATTTCCGCCTGCGTGTAAAAACCACCATATTCTTTTCCATCATATTTTTCGGGTTTATCCGCGTAGGAACCCATCAAGGTTTCCTTGCGCTTTGAACCGATTTCAGTCAATTTCGGATATTTTTTGATTTCGATGCGCCAACCTTGGTCATCCGTCAAATGCCAATGAAACGTATTCATTTTATGCACCGCAAGCAAATCAATATACTTTTTAACAAATGCAATGGGGAAAAAATGCCGAGAAACATCTAAGTGCATCCCGCGATACGCATAACGCGGCATATCTTCGATTTGAACCGCAGGAATGCGCCAAGAAGATTGACTTTTTCCATTTTGACCATAAATTTCAGGCGGAAGTAATTGAAAAACAGTTTGTAACGCATAAAAAAAACCAATGGGTTCATTTGCCTCCAAAATCATGGATTGCGCCGTCGTCTTAATTCGATAACCTTCCGCGCCCAAAGATTTATCCGTTAAGCGATTAAAAATAATGGCATTTTCAAACTTTTTAAGTTGATTGGGTGCTGCAATTTTCAAACTTGTTGCAGGATCAATCCGCATGCGCTCTGACAACAAGCCCGCGATTTTTTGAATTTCAGGCTCATTCGTCGAAACAAGAATGCCTGTTTTTTTTGATACATTAAAGAAAATACCATTTGATTCTGTCACAGATTTCGGCTTTGGAATAATCGGAATGCCTGTTTCGGGTGAAATCATCTTAGGAAATATTGCTTGTTTTGCAATTGTTTGAGCATCAATTACTTGCGCTGTAAACATGCATAAAAGGAATCCGTAGAAACGATAAAACATGGTTTTGTTATTAAAAAATGAAGAAAATAGGATTGGAACTCAAATTTGGCGCAATTTATTAAAAAATTTGACAAAAAAATAACCTATTTGTAATAAAAAAACCTGTATTTCGCCCCATAAATAAAAAACTTCCCTGCTCATCGCAGGGAAGCCGGATCGTGTTAGTCCCTTCTTGCTTTTGCAACAACGAACACACATTTGACGGGTGCATTTTACCAAGTCACTCTTTTTTCAAACAAAATTGTAAAATATTTAAATATTTCATTTTTCTATGCGAATAGCTTTAATTGGGTATGGCAAAATGGGCAAAGTCATTGAACGGATTGCCCTTTCTAAAAATCATCAGATTGTTTTAAAAATTGATATTGGCAATCCTCAAGATTTTACGAAAACCAATTTGCAAAAGGCAGATGTGGCAATTGAATTCACGCGTCCTGATGCGGCGGTTGAAAATATTAAAAAATGTTTGGAATTTGGCGTTCCTGTGGTGATTGGTACGACGGGTTGGTTACAGGAATTGGAAAATATTCAAATGCTTTGTGAAAAACAGCAGGGTGCTTTGCTTTGGGCAAGCAATTTTAGCATTGGTGTTAATATTTTTTTTGAAATGAATCGTTATTTAGCCAAAATGATGAATCATGCCCCTCAATATGAGGTGGATACCGAAGAAATTCATCATACTCAAAAGTTAGACGCGCCAAGTGGTACGGCGATTACCCTTGCACAGGATTTAATTGCGATTTTGGATAAAAAACAAAGTTGGGTAAATCATGCTTCTGAAAATCCGAATGAGTTGGAAATTATTTCAAAAAGGATTGACCCTGCGCCCGGTACGCATACGATTCGTTATCATTCAACGGTGGATTCTATTGAAATTAAACATACTGCGCATAGTCGAGAAGGGTTTGCAGCAGGTGCTGTCGCGGCGGCAGAATGGTTGGTTGGCAAAAAAGGTTGTTTCCAAATGCGAGATATGTTGGCAGCTACTTGGATGAAATAATGAAATGAGGATACGTTGGAATTAGGATTAAATAGGATTTTTTTGGGATTAAATGGGATTGATTTTTTGGATTTTTAGGATTACGTTAAAAAAAATCCCAAAAATCGGGATGTTTTATTGGGCGCGAAAAGTTGGTTACACTTTTGGATACATTATTATACGAATGGATGTACGGATTCTACGGATTTCACCGATTCGTACGGATTTTTTTTATTTTTTGCTGGAAACAAAGCATTGAGGTTTAAAAAAATCCGTACGAATCGGTGAAATCCGTAGAATCCGTACATCCATTCGTATAATAATGTATCCCAAAGTGTAACCTAAAAATGAAACATCCCAAACAATCCAAAAAAATCAATCCCATTTAATCCCAAAAAAATCCCATTTAATCCTAATTCTAAACTTTCGCTAATTCGTTCTTCAAATAGTCAATCACTTTGACCTCAATTGAATCGAACCCGCGCAAATCGCACAAATAACAAGTGATATAATCGCCCAAAAAGACAAAATACATAGATTTCTCCACCAAATTTTTGCCTTTTGACCACAATTCAATCACGGTCGAAGTATATTCACTAATAATACTTTTATTAATATCAATCCGAACCGCATTGCGTTGGAAATCGTCTTCATTTCTGAAATAAACAACCGCTAATTGGTTATTTTTCTCGCGCCAACCCACTAATTCGTTGTGATTCATCTCTGGAACGACGTGATGCCATGCCAAACATTTTGCATTTTCATTCACTTGTTGGCGAAAACGAACCGCAACGGATTCCATTCTATCCGTCGTGTAAATCACAGGAATTTTACCCAATAATTGTCCCGCCAAGGATTGCGCCTGTTTTTTAATGCTTTCTTTTTCCTTTTCCAACAATTGAATCGAACCTTCAATTTGCTTAATGACTTGACCACTAATCAATTTCAAATAATTCAAAACAAATAATTGTTGTACCAAAGAAAAGCCGAGACACGCCCTCGGAGAAGGCCAGTTTGCAGGCACTTGGATAAAATCTAAATCCAATTCTTTTGCTTTTGCAATCACCTTGCCGCCCGAAGCGATACAAACGATTTTCGCCCCCGTTTTGAGCAACGCCTCAAACGAAGCCAAAGTTTCCTCCGTGTTGCCCGAATAAGAAGAGACAATCACTAAGGTAAATTTGTTGATAGAAGCGGGAATCGTATATCCTTTTCCGACTTGAAAAGGGACTTTTAGGGCATCGCGGGTGAACTCCGCCACGAAATTGGCACCAATACCCGAACCGCCTAAACCCGATACATACACGTTGCGAATCGGCGAAGTATGTTGCCGAATCGTGGCTTTGCGACCAATCTCTAAGGATTCCGTCAATTGAGCAGGGAAACGCTCGACTAATTCAATCATTTTCATTTGTTAGAAATCTTGGTTGTGGGCAGCCGAAGGCTACGCAATTAGTTGATAATAAATTAGTTACGGTAATTAAACGGCTTTTTAAACCGTGTTGTTACAACCGCCCGCAAAACTACATAATTTGGTGACAATGTTTCAACCCGATTTGAAATTTTTCTTGGGAATAAATTTTACCTTTGCGACGTACTATAAAAAAACGGTTTAACAAAAGGAAACGATTCATGGCAAAACATAACGAAATTGGTCAACAAGGCGAAATGTTGGCAGCAGCTTTTTTAAAAGAAAAAGATTATACGATTTTGCATCAAAATTGGCGTTATGGGCGGGCTGAAATTGATATTATTGCGCGTCAACGGCATGTTATTGTTTTTGTGGAAGTTAAAACGCGGTCAACCGATGTTTTTGACGCGCCGAAAGATGCGGTCAAACGCAAAAAAGAACGCTTGATGATTCGGGCGGCAAATGCTTTTATGGAACAAATCGGGCATGAAGGCGCGATTCGATTTGATATTATTGGGATTGTTTTGCAAGGACATGAACCTAAAATAGAACATTTGGAAGACGCGTTTTTTCCGGGATTTTTTTACGATTAACGATTCCTGATTCTTTATGAAAATATTATTGCTTGAAGACGACTTCACCCTTTCCAAAGAAATAAAAACCTTTTTCCATTCAAAATCAATGGATTGTGATACCATTTTTGATGGTTTGCGTTTGTTGAAACAGTATCGTTCCGAACAATATGATTTGATTATTTTGGATATCAACGTGCCAGGACTTAATGGTTTAGACGTTTGTGAATCCATTCGGCTCGAGGATAAGAAGATACCGATTTTGATGTTGACTGCTTTTGGCGAGATTGAAGATAAATTGCTTGCTTTCAAAAATGGCGCAGATGATTATTTGGTTAAACCCTTTCATTTGGAAGAATTGCTTGCTCGTGTAAATGCGCTGTTGCGCAGAAAAGAAACGCCGCAAAATGATTCAGAAGGATTGATTGTCCATGATTTAGAAATTTTTATTTCGGAAATGAAAGTAAAAAGAGCAAATGAATGGATTAAATTAACCCCCAAAGAGTTCAAATTATTGACCATTTTAGCCCATGCGAAAGGACGCGTTTTGTCCAAACAGGATATTGCGGATAAATTATGGGATTATCATATTGAAACCAATCAGAATACGATTGAAGTTTATATCAATTTTTTGCGCAAAAAAATAGATAAAGAGCATCCTGTGAAATTGATTCATACCAAAGTTGGATATGGCTATTATTTGAAAGAAGAAGATATATAAATTTTTAATAAAATGAAGCATGACTTTAAAAACAAAAATCTCTTTTTTAACCAGTTCCTTGTTTACGATTCTCTTTGGAGTGTCCTCGCTCATTATTTATTTGTTGTTTTCCAATTTTAGAAGGGAGGAATTTCGAGACCATCTGGAAAAAAAAGCCCTTACTTCGATTCGATTGCTGGTCGAAGTACAGGAAATTGACAATCATTTGCTCAAATTGATTGATAAAAAAACCATTCACGAATTAATGGATGAAAAAACGTTGATTTTTGATGCGAATTACAATCTTATTTATAGCAGTATCGATGATGCGAAAATTAATTGGACGGTCAATGACTTGAATTATTTAAAAACGAATAAAACTTTTTTCAAAAAAGAAGGCAATTATGAAATCTATGGCGTGTTTCATGACACCCAAAAGACGGATTACTATGCTTTAATTTCGGCAACAGACAATTATGGCAAACGAAAATTGGAATATTTGGTTTTTATTTTAATTATTGCATATATTATTTTCACACCGTTATGCTGTATAGTGACTTACTACACGGTTCAGAATGTATTTCAATCTTTGGATATTTTTCATCATAAAATTAAAAATATTAATGCGAATAATTTAGATACACGGCTTGAAGTCAAAAAAGGGAATAATGAAATTGATTTGATTGCAAAAGAATTCAATATGATGATGCAACGAATTGACAATTCTTATCAAAAACAAAAGGAATTTGCTGCGAATACGTCGCATGAATTGCGAACGCCGCTTGCGCGCATTTTGTCGCGGGTCGAAAATAAAATTCAACATCCGAATACCCATCCAGATACTAAAAGTTTTTTAAAAAACGTGCTTTCGGATGTCAATCAATTGTCAGAATTAATTAATTCGTTGTTGATTTTGTCTAAATTAGATATTCAAAAAGGGCATTCTGAAGAAAAACATCGTTTAGATGAAATTATTTTTGATTGCATCGAAAAATTAAATAAAACCTATCCAGATTTTAAAATTATATTAAATATTGATTTTTCGGAAAATATAGATGTTTTGATGGAAATAAAGGGGCGTAAAGCCTTGTTAGAAATTGCGATTATTAATTTATTGAAAAATGCTTGTATTTATTCGAATAACAAACAAGCCGATGTTACGCTTGCGGAAAAAGTCAATCATTTGGAATTGACAATTTTCAATTCGGGGCAATCGATTTCGATGGAGGAACAAAAATCGTTGTTTCAACCTTTTATGCGTGGTAAAAATGCACAAGGTATTGCGGGTTTGGGCTTGGGTCTGCGCATGGTGCAACGGATTTTGTTGCATCATAACAGCAAAATTGAATACCAAAGTACCGACGATAATTCTAATTTTTTTAAAATCACCTTTGCAAACACATAGGTTCATAGGTTACATAGCGTCGGATTTGCATCTCTCGCTATGTAACTTATGAACCTATGTGTTTGCAAGTTTGCAATTTTAAGGTTTTTTTAAGGTAAATGTTAAGGTTTTTTTAAGGTCGTGTAAGGTACTTTTGCATGCGAAAAAAATCGTGTCCGTTCATCCATGCTAAAATATCCTATAACGACTACACTGCTTACGCTTTTGTTGTTCCATCCAATCGGTTTTGCACAAAAAGCACTCACATTGGAACAGTGTGAAACCCAGTTTTTACAAAAAAATCTGGTTTTATTGGCATCTCAATACAATATTGATGCTGCCAAAGCCCTCACCATCCAAGCCAAACTTTGGGAGAATCCTTTCTTTTCGGTGGATTTCAATGGCATTAACCCGCAAGATGGACGGGTTTTAGACGTTGGCAGCAAGGGGGAAAAAGGCTTTTCTATCCAACAATTGATTTATTTGGGCAAGAAAAAACAAAATCAAGTTGCGTTATCGCAAACCAATGAGGCGTTAGCTGCTTTAGATTTGCAAGATTTGCTGCGCAATTTAAAGGCACAATTGCGTAAAAGTTTCTATACGATTTATTTCAATAATAAAAAATTGGAAACGAATGATACACAAATCGCTAATATTGAGGTGCTTGTGCAATCCTACGCGGTGCAGGCGCAAAAAGGCAATATTGCGTTGAAGGAATTGGTGCGATTGCAGTCTTTGTTGCTTAATTTTAAGAATGCACGGATGGAAATCGTCAATAGTAACTTGGAAGAACAAGCGAATTTAAATTTGTTGTTAAATGAGGTGGAAACGATTAAACCTGTGGCGGAGGATAATATTTTTAATCGTTATGCGAGCCTTCATTTAGCGGACAAAGCGGCTTTGGATACGCTTGCGTTGAATAATCGCCCCGATTATTTGTTGGCGCGCAAAAAAATTGAGGCAAATGAGTGGAATGTGAAATGGCAAAAGTCGCTTGCGATTCCCGATTTGACCGTTGGAATGAATTACGACCAACATGGTGGCGCGTTTAACCATCAAATTAACTTTTCTGTCGGGATTCCTATCCCTGTTTTCAACAAAAATCAAGGCAATATTCAATATGCCGAAACGATTTTGAAGCAATCGCAAGCCGAACAACAATCGATTTCATGGCGGTTACAATCCGAAGTTGCTGCCGCGCTGAACAAATGGCGTACCGCGAAAGACAATTATAACCAATTGTCGGCTACGACGATTGCCGATTTTGAGGCTGTATATAATGGTGTATTGCAAAATTTCCAAAAACGCAATATTAGTCTGCTTGAATTTACAGATTTTATGGAAAGTTATAATCAAATGACCATTCAATTGAGCGAATATAAAAAGAATGTCGTGCTTTCTGGCGAATCTTTGAATGCTATTTTAAACAGTAAAATTTTTTAATATGAATCGCACACCCACCCTTTATTTACCGCTTATTGTAACGCTCTTTTTTTCGATGCTGCTGGGCAGTTGTAAGAAAAAAGTGGAGGCTACGGAGGTAAGAGAAACTTTTGTTTTGAGCGACACCATGCTCAAAAGTACCACGACGGCGATTGCAAGTGCGCAAACCGTCAAAAATGAATTGAATTTTTACGGGAAAATCACGGCAGATAATAATAAATTGATTAAAGTTTTCCCGCTTGTGGGCGGTAATGTGGTTAAAGTCAATGTAGAATTGGGGGATTATGTCAAAAAAGACCAAATTCTTGCGACGGTTAGAAGTACCGATATTGCGGATTTTGACAAACAGTTGATTGATGCGAATAATGAATTATTGGTGGCTACGAATAATTTAAAGGTCGCCCAAGAGTTGTTTAATGGCAAATTGAATGCGGAAAGAGATGTTTTGGAGGCAAAAAGCCAAGTGGCAAAAGCGCAATCTCAATTAACGCGGGTTCAAGAAACGTTTAAAATTTACAATTTACATGGTGGGTCGATGTACGAAGTGATTGCGCCAATGAGTGGATTCATTATTCAAAAAAATATGAATCCAAATATGTTGTTGCGGAGTGACAAAAGTGATAATATTTTTGATATAGCGGATATTGACGAAGTTTGGGCGATTGCGAATGTGAATGAAAGTGATATTAATCAAGTGAAATTGGGGATGGATGCGCGGATAACGACGTTGGTTTCTTCCAAAGTGTATGAAGGAAAAGTGGATAAAATTTTTAATATCATCGACCCCGAAACCAAAGCGATGAAGGTTAGAATCACGTTGAACAATTCGGGTTATGTGTTGAAACCCGAAATGCGTGCTACGATTAAATTGTCTTATAAGGAGAATAAATCGATGATTGCGATTCCTTCAACGGGGGTTATTTTTGATAAAAGTAAGAATTATGTGATGATTTTTAAAGATAGGAATAATATTGAGACGCGTCAAGTGGAAGTTTTTCGACAAGTGGGTGATGTGAGTTATATTTCGAGTGGTTTGCAGGAGGGCGAAAAGGTGATTACGCACAATCAATTGTTGATTTATGATGCTTTGAACGATTAATTTGAGATTTGTTGGATTAGGATGAACGGAATTGATAAGAAAACGAGATTTTTGCGCTTCAAATGGAGTAGTGCGTTGGAATCGGGATTAAATAGGATTTTTTTGAGATTAAATAA
>JBDKKX010000069.1:0-14796 GCA_039795795.1 Bacteroidota bacterium
ATATTTGTTTGCCCGAAAGCGGGACGATGGCATTAAAACCCACTCATTTTACACATACAGAGGCAGCCGTTATTCCTTTTGGTGGAACGACGGCATGGCATTTTTTAAAAAAAGCGGCGATAAAGTCGGGGCAAAAAGTGCTTATTGTAGGCGCGTCTGGAGCAGTGGGTACTGCCGCCATTCAATTGGCGAAGGTTTTAGAAGCGCGTGTTACTGCCGTGTGCAGTGCTGGGAACATCGATTTGGTAAAATCATTAGGTGCAGACCAAGCGATAGATTACACCCAAGAAGATTTTACCCAAAATGGTGAAATATATGATGTCATTTTTGATACCGTTAAAACGATTTCGATTTCACGGAGTTTAAAGTCGCTGAATGAACAAGGAACCCTGATTTTAAGTGCTGCTGGAATGTCGGAAATGTTTCAAGGCTTATGGATTTCCATGACAAGTACCCGAAAAGTATTGACGGGTGTAACGAGCATAACCGTTGAAAATATAAATTTTCTAAAAGATATGATGAAGACGGGTCAGCTGAAACCTGTGATTGATAAAACTTATCCGTTAGAACAGATGGCGGAAGCCCATGCTTACGTGGAAAAAGGACATAAAAAAGGCAATTTAGCCATCACGGTGAATCCATAAAAAACGCATTTTTATGATTTGGGTTTAAAAAAAGTGGCAACTAAGTGACTAAGCGTTGCCACTAAACTGTACTATAAGAAGACACAAAAATTACAATTGCATATAAATCAATCTTTTATAAAAAGCCCGTCTCTCATCGAAACGGGCTTCTACAGGTCAAAACGATTGTAACTACTTGATGAAACTTCACATAAAACATTACACAATCTATGCAAACATTTAAAACGACATGGATAAACCAACGTAACCCGAATAGCTTTTAATCGTGCTTCGGTCCAGCACATAATAATTATTAGTTGTAAGCGTCGTGTTATGGTCGCTGATGTCGAGCAAACCCACTACACCCCGAAAACCCAATCCCAACCGAAACAAACGGACTGGAGTAATCCCAAAATCAAGCCCTGCGCCATACGCAAAGCCTATATCGCCTTTCTTCACCGACAACACGGCATTGCCTGTACCCGAAGACAATTTACTACCCGCACTAATCCCTATCTGCGGACCCGCAACCAAATTGAAATTAATTTTTTGAGATTTGCCTGAATTGAGCGAAAGCAAAAGCGGAATATTGACATATTGCAAATCAATTTGATGTTCTATATCCACTTCTTTGTATTTTTGAGCGATGGCACTGTAAATAATTTCGCCTTGAACCCCCAGTTGTTCCGTGAAATAATAACCCACAAATCCACCGATACCGTAACCGATAGATAAATCAGGGTTTAACCTGCCTGTTGTTGGGGTAAAAACTTGAAAAGTCGAAAAAGTCGGCATGAATCGAATCCCAAATTCAACGCCTTGCGCCTGTACTGCGAGCGCATTCATTAAAAAGAAAGCAACTATGAAGGTGGCTTTGTTTGTTGATTTTTTCATATTATTTCAAATTATGGATGAATTAAAGCACAAAGTTCATCCCTTTTGAATCAACAAGCATTACAGAATTGATGAAATAAATTACGTCATTCACACATCTGTTTGGTTTTTGCAAATGATGTGGCTGTCTCAAAAGGGTGAAATTTAATTTTCAGACCCAATATTATTTGGTTGTGATACGAATGGATGTACGGATTTCACAGATTTCACGGATTAATACGGATTTTGGGGACAAAAATCCGTATTAATCCGTGAAATCTGTAAAATCCGTACATCCATTCGTATCACAACCAAATAATATTTTGTGATTTTTTCTTTTGAGACAGCCACTTCAAAGTTTTTTTTACACACAGTATTTTAAATCATAATTACGTCGGCTGCTCCGTGTGCAACACCATGATAGGAATGTCCGAAGCCATTGCAACATTCTGAGTAACGCTTGAATGAACCAAATTTTCCCAAAAACCCCGATGTTGACTTACAAAAACCATGAGCTGTATTTGATTGGCGGCAGCATATTTTTTCAATGCCTCAATTTTGTCTTCTCCATAAATAGACTGAATTTTGAAAGACAACTTTTTATTTGCTGGTGTGAACAATTCATCCCATATAATTTTGCTGACATCGCCCTCAGCATCCTCCACATGAATAAAATGAAGTTGCGATTGAAACGGCAACGAAAAATCAATCACATCTTGAATCATTTTTGGCGTAGCCGAATGATAATCACTTGCGTACATCAACCTATCAATCGAATGCCATTTGGCATCGTGCGGCACGAGCAAAACAGGACAAAAGGATTTATTGGCAATTTTGATAGACGCAGAACCCAAGATTTTAGTCATCCAATCTTGCAAACCTGTCATCCCAATCACGATTAAATCGGTTCCATCACTTTTCGAGAGTTCCACTAATTCTTCAACAAGGTCGCCTTTGAGGACGCGGGTTTTGACTTTATTTTGAACCATCACCCAACTTTCCATCGTTTCCTCATCCGCAATGAAGGTTTCCATGAGTGCTTCGGTGCTTTCGCGTTCATCTCGGCGTATCGGTGCACCATTTATTGGGATAAACACCTCATTTACATGCACCACAGTCACGGAAGCATCGATAGATTCCGCCAATTTCTTAGCATAATGATAAGCATTCCGAGCAGTAACTGAAAAATCAGTTGGAACGATGATATTTTTTATTTTTTTCATTTATGGACGTTTAAATGTGTGAATTTCAATAACAACACAAAATTGCAACTATTTGATAAGCAACCTATTACACATTTTTGGGAAAAATTTACATGATTCATACATTTGTTTTTTTCTAAATCAACTTGTCCGCCTACTCCATTTTGCACCTTCAAACCACAACACGTATATCGCCCCAATCCCAATACTAATGCCTAATTGCGAAAGGTTCAATCGTTCCAATTCAAAAAATTGTGTCAAAGGTTTCACAAAAAGAAGCAAAGTATGCGAAATTATTGTTATGCCGATAATCATCCATACTAAATTATTTTTATAACCGATAGTCGTAAAAATGGAATAGTAAAAAGAGCGATTCACTAAGGTCAACATAATATTCGCCACTATCAATGTCGTGAATACCATTGTGCGCGTAATCGCTTCATTAAAACCTTGATACACATTGAATCACTCCTTTATAGGTTTCGCCCCATAAACATCTTTTAAGTGAATTAGGTTGCCATGCTCATCTTTCACCTCCAAATCGTACCGAATCTGCACGCACGTACCAATCGGTGCATGGTAATAAATGCGCCTTTGATGTGCCACAATTCCGATACTTGGAAAAACAAATCATTTTTCCAAATATCAAAATTATCATTTTCCGAAGGTTTTTTCAAAACTTACCAAACTTTGGATTTTGAATTATTAACAGCTGTCGTCACGCCAGATTTGATTTCATCCGCCTTTGTTTTTACAGCAATAGTTACTTCGTCCACCATGTCTGCTACTTTTTCCTTGCCATTTTCTGCCATACGAGCAGCATCGGTTTTCAACTGATCAACTTTCTTTGCAACTCCATCAATAAAACCATTAAATTTTTCGCCTACGCCATCTGCGTATTCATTGCCTTTTTTAGCAATTTTCTTGCGCGTAGAAGTTCCTTTGTCGGGCGCGAACAAAATACCCAACGTCGCACCTACTGCAACACCTACTAAGGCACCTAATAAAACTTTTCCTGATTGCATGTTTGATTTTTTTTAATAGTTTAGACAAAGGGTTCATTATAAATAAATAATTATAATTATTTATAATTCCTATATAATCAATTATTTAGCATTCAATTATATAAGATTGCTCACAAGGTTTTCCGACCTTGAATAATTCTAAGCAAAACGGAAATCACTGCCAATATTAGTAAAATATGAATGATGTTACCCGCATTATAGGCAAAAAAACCAATCGCCCAAAGGATGATTAAAACAATTGCGATATTATAAAGCAGATTATTCATATTACTGATTTTTAAATGATTAATTAATATCGCAAAGGTGCATACCTTTCAGTCCAAAAGCATTACATCATTTTGTAAAAAAATTACATCTTTCACACTAAGGATTTAACTGTGCAAGGAATAGTTCGAAAGTGCCAAAATAGCATTAGAAAGGTTTAGAAATAAAAAAGTATATTTGCAATTGAAATTTTTTATTTACATAATAATTCAATTACAAGCATGAGTTTTCAAGAATTTTGCTACAAATGGGTGGAAATCTATTCCAAAATTGGAACGCGCTATTTCGTAATGGCAGGCAGTGCCTTCTTTCTTTTCTACGTTATCTTCAAAAAACCGATGCTTTTTCGGAAAATCCAACCCAAATTCCCTAAAATCACGGATTACGGACGCGATATTGCCTTTTCGATGCTTTCGATGGGCATTTTTATCTGTGTCAATATTACTACTTTTTTCATCATACGTCCCTACACCAATATATATGAAAATATCGCGGATTACAGTAAAACGTATTATTATTTTACCTTTATTTGGATGTTTTTTCTGCACGATGCGTATTTTTATTGGATGCACCGCCTGATGCATTTGCCGAAATTATTTCAATATATTCATTTAGTACATCATAAGTCGAACAATCCGACCCCTTGGACGGCTTATGCGTTTCATCCATTTGAAGCGTTTTTGGAAGCGTTGATCATGCCATTGATAGCATTTTCGATTCCGACACACCGTTCTGCGATTGCGATTTACATGCTTTTCCAGATTTCATATAACGTTTATGGACATTTAGGGTTTGAAATTATGCCCAAAAATTTTAATACTCATTGGTTTGGCAAATGGTTTAATACCGCCGTCGCACATAATATGCACCATAAATATTCGGTTAAAAATTATGGACTTTGGACGACGATATGGGATAGAATGATGGGCACAATGCACGAAAAATATGATGAAACGTATCAAAATACAACGCAGGGTTTCTAAATTATGATACTTTTTTACAGCAAAAAGAACAATTCTACACCTAACAGGTTTTTCAAACCTGTTAGGTGTAGAATTCTATACATACACACCTAACAGGTTTGGAAAACCTGTTAGGTGTAGAATTCTATACATACACACCTAACAGGTTTAGAAAACCTGTTAGGTGTAATTCAATGAATCGCTTCGTGAATGCGCTCTTCCGCATTTTGTTCCACGATTTTCACCAACTGCATGCCCAAAGACTTAATGCCTTCAGGATTCCGCGTCACCACATTCGTAAGTCCTAACATGATCGCCGTCCCAAACATTTTTTTCAACGGACTTTCAGACGAATCATCAAACAAATTTCTGGAAAGATAGCCTGCCGCAAGCCCCACTGTCGTGCTTAAAACGCTGTCTTTCAATTCTTTAGATTCCGTCATATCTTTAAAAGTGTTTACAATAAGGTTGATTGGCTTAACACCCTCATACGCATCCAAGCACTGCGCTTTCATGCGCCGACCCTCCTCGACTTGTTTTTTTTCCAATTCGAGTATCGCCTGTCTCAAACTACGCGTCGAATTGATTTTGTACATTTTGGGGTTCTTGAAACATTTTGTTAATAAGGAAATCGCTCACAGGTCTTTTAATCCATCGATGCAGAAATATTTGTAAAAATAGCCCTAACACCAAATAAAAAATGGCTACTATAAAAAAACCATAATAAAGTTTCCCATAATGCGCACCCAACCACAGCGCGACTCCTATGCTCAGTATAAACATGAACAAGGACAAAATTAAAAGGACGCTCAACCGCGCTACCACCGAAGCAGTTACAATTGTCGTCGTCTCCAAAGCGCGCAATTTAGAAAGGTTATAGGTCGTCTGACTGTATGTACTCAATTGTTCAAACAACGATTCCATAACATTGGGTGGTGTTTCCATAGTTATATTTTAGGCATATTCATTTATGCAGTCAAATAGTGGATTTCGTAGAGGCGCGACAATACGCGCCTCTACAAATGCCACAAACCGTATTGCGGTAATCTTACCAAACTTTTGATTTAGAATTATTGACAGGTGGAGTCACATTGGTAGCCAACTCCTCAATTTTATTGCGGGTATGCGTGTACGCGCTCGTCACCGCATTGTCCGCAAGTTCTTCCGCTTTTTGTTTGCCATTTTCAGCAGCACGCGCCGCTTTGGTCTTCAAATTCTCTACTTTTTGAGCAACATCACTCACAAAACCATTGAATTTTTCAGTAAGTCCATCTGAATACTCATCCGTTTTCTTTGCGATTTTCTTCCGAGTCTCAGCCCCTTTATCGGGAGCAAGCAAAACGCCAATAGCAGTACCGACAGCTACGCCTACTAAAGCACCTAACAAAACTTTTCCTGATTCCATATTTGATTTTTTTAATGGTTAAGAATCAAACGAACGTTAAATTTCATAACTAATTTATAATCAATCACTTAAAAAATAGAACATTCATCTTTTACAATGGATATTTCTCATAATATCCTTTCAACGCGGCAAAGTTGCATACCTTCCTATAAAAAAGTGTTACATAATTTTGTAAAAAAGTTACATAAATCACACATTTGCTTTTGTAACATGTCAATTACGGCTTAATTAAATTAATTTCGGCTATGCTGCACCTCCTTATACGCGGAAGGCGGATACCCTGTAATTTTCTTAAACTGATTCGACAAATGCGCCACACTACTATAATGAAGTCTATATGAAATCTCCGTGAGATTCAACTCATTATAAAACATTAATTCTTTTACTTTTTCGATTTTGTGGTGGATAATGAATTGCTGAATTGGACTGCCACACGTCTCCGAGAAAATATTGGCGAGATACGTGTAATCATACCCTAATTTTTGACTTAAATACTCCGAATAATTCACTTTGGGCAATTCGTCGCAATGGTGAATCAGTTCAATCACCGCTTGTTTTATTTTTTCAATCAAAATGGATTTTGGCGTATCCATTAATTCTAATTCTAATGAGTGTAATTTTTCAGCTAATTGGTCGCGCTGTTCTGGGGTAATGTCCTGTAAAAGTTCAATCATGCCGATTTCAACAGTGACATAAGGGAGTCCAAGATTTTTTAAAGTCTCTTGAACCATAAGTTTGCATCGCAAACTGACCATGTTTTTGACGTAAAGTTTCATAGTTTTCCTTTTTTTGTTTGATTTTAATACTATAACATATTAATACCTTTTTATCTTTTTTTATCACAAAAAAAACCAACAAAACAAACAGAAAGAATTTTTAACTCGCTACTTACAAAACGTTATACAAACATAAGGTATTTTTTTTAAAAAGCAACGTTTTTATTAAAAAAAAATTCGCCGCTTTTGAACAAACGTTCAAACCTAAATCAATATTGTATCTCTATCCAAAAGGGGGGGTGGCTACCTTTTATAAAAAATTGCGATACGAATGGACGTACGGATGGCACAGATTTCACGGATTGGTACGGATTTTTTCTTGTCCTTCCGTAGGAAACTAAGTTTCCTGCGGAAGGACAAGAAAAAATCCGTACGTCCATTCGTATCACAATTTTGCAAAGCAGTAACTGTTGAGCATTTTATTTAAAATCCATTAACCATTCATACTCAATACTTTAATTTCAACCCGTTGATTTTTTTCACGACCATCTTTGGTATCATCTTTGGCTTTGGGTTGGCGTTTGCCATAACCTTTGGTTTTCAAGCGAATCGATTTAATCCCTTTTTCAACCAAATAATTCCGCACTGATTTTGCACGACCCAAAGACAGGCTATCACAATATTCGGGTTTGGGCAACCCATTCGTATGCCCGCCGATTTCAATCACCGCATTCGGATGCTGCTTCAATTGTTCCGTCAATTTTTTCAAAGTCGGAAACGACGCGGGCAAAATCGTATCACTCCCCGCATTAAAATGCAAATCTTCAATTTTAGAGATTTTCCCGACCACAAATGGAGGCGTTGGCGTTGGCGGCGGCGGCGGTGGTGGCAATGGTGGTAAAACGGGGGAAGTCGATAATATGGGTACTAAATCCGATGCGTTATCAATCAATACATTTCCGTTATATGGGAACAAAGTCGGTCTTTTATGAACTGCCTCTATCGTAATCGTCGTATATTCCGTTTGGGGTTGCAGCCGAAAATGATGAATTTTCCAATCTTCATTTTCTATCGGTTCGGTTTCGGCTAATTTTTCAGTTTTAGCGCAAAGCTCAGTGCCGCCCCAAATTAGCAAGACGACAGGCGTTGCATAATTCACATCTTTACCCGTCGTCCTACTTTTGCTCACGTAAAGTTCTGATTTACAAAGACTTAGACTAAATTGATACGGCTGCCCTTGTAACAAAGGCGTTTTAAGCAATTGCGTCACGGATTCCCAAGTATCGTTGTCGCGCACCACCAAACCCAAATAAGTTTTGCCATGTTGCGCGGGTTGCCCGACTTGAAATTTAGAAGGTTGCACATCAGGCGGCGTTTCATCGGGGAAACGGACACCACAATCAATCCAACCTTGTGGTGCACGTCCTGCTTGCGGCACATCTTCAAAAGAAGGATTTTCTAATTTTATAACCTTCTGAGCAGCAAGCGTTTGTGTCATCAAGAGAACACTTAAACTCAATTGCCAAAAATATTTTATCGCCATTGTAAGATAAATTTAGAATCGTTGGAATTCGGATTAAATGAGATTTTTGGGGATTAAATAGGATTGATTTTTTGGAATTTTTAGGATTTAATGATTACAAATTGTTGATTATTAAACCTTTGGAGGATTTAAGTTTTCCAAAGGTTGTATGCTTAAAAATCTCAAAAAATCAATCCTATTTAATCCCAAAAAAATCCTATTTAATCCTAATTCCAGCGTACCACACCATAATAAAGACTGCATTTTTACAAAAAGAAAGGAATTAAAGGCTCAATCTACCCTTAATTCCTTCACATTTTTAGTTTAAAAATATATTAACCGTTCAAACTCAATATTTTAATCTCAACCCGTTGGTTCATTTTTTTACCTTCTGGCGTATTGTCATTGGCAATATGTTTGTGCTTGCCATAGCCTTTGCATTTCATTCGAGTTCGGTCAATGCCTTTATTCACCAAATAATCTCGAACCGCATTTGCCCGATTGGTCGAAAGAGCATCGCAATAAATATCGTCCCCATTTCCATTCGTATGACCGCCAATTTCAACCGTCATATTCGGATTCGCGCTCAAAAGTTCATAAACTTCGTCCAAAGACGCAAAAGAAGAAGCATTTATCGTAAATGTCCCCCCATCAAATTGCAATTTTTGGATTTTAATCACCTGTCCTTCGCGCAATTTAGGTGCAGGTTTGGCAGGTTCGGGCGGCTTGATAGGCGTTGGAATCATCACAGGCGGCGCAACAGGTTCCGCAGGAGTCACTTCCGCGACAATCGGCGGCTGAGGTTCTACGGGCTTTTGCGGTTTCTGCTTCGTGCTATCTGGCTTTTTAGCCACAGGCGGCGGAATTTTCACTTTCGGCTTTTCCACCTGCGCCACCACCACAGGTTGTTGTCTTGGGTCACAAGGCATCGGCACTAAATCCGACGCATTATCCACCAAAACATTCCCATTATACGGAAATAACGTCGGCATTTTGTAAAACGCCTCAATCATAATGTAATTATAATCCGATTTGGGTTTCAACCGAAACGTGTAAGTGCGCCATTGACTGCTTTCAATCGGCTCACTATCCGCCAAATTTTCGTCTTTGCTGCAATACGAATTGCCCGCCCAGATGCGCACAATCGCAGGAGTCACGTAATTGACATCTTTATTGGTCATTTTACTTTTGCTCACGTACAGTTCGGACTTGGCGAGTTGCAAACTGAATTGATAACATTGCCCTTTTTGCAAAGGAATTTTAAGTCGCTGCCCCACCGCTTCCCATGTATTATTGTCTCGGACGACCATCCCGAGATACGTTTTGCCTTCTTTTGCAGGTTTAGTGACCTGAAATTGGGGATTCGGCTGCACGTCGGGAGCCGTTTCGGAGGCAAAACCACAATCTAACCAGCCCGCAGGCGTATGGGCAGGTTGCGGAAAATCTTCAAAAGAAGGATTGTCCAGTTTAATAATTTGTTGTGCAGCAAGGCTGAACGGGGCAAACCCTGCAAGCAATAAGCTGAATTGCAAAAAACGCTTTATCATGATTCTTAATGATTAAATCATTGATAATAAATATTTTTTTTAAAAAAAGTCGTTGTTTAGTAATGATGAATGATGAATGATAAATGATGAATGATAAATGATAAATGATGAATGATGAATCAATTAATTATAAAATTCATCATTCATCATTCATCATTCATCATTCATCATTCATCATTCATCATTCATCATTCATCATTCATCATTACCGACGACAGCACGATTTTAGAAAAGCTTAAATTCACTTTTTTTGTAATTCATTAAATGTAAGTAGTTGAGTAAAAATAAACGCTGTTTATAAATTTCATAATAATTTGATAATCAATTCATTATAAAATCCATCATTCATCATTTATCATTCATCATTACTTAAAAGGGTATTTAAGTTTCAAACCATTTCTTAAAACGTTTAAAAATGGATTTTATGTGTTTGCGCTGTTATAATTTTTTTTTCAACAAAAATTGATTGATACTTTTCACCAAACCCGCCCCTTCGTAAATCAAACCGGTATAAACTTGTACTAAATCTGCGCCAGCTTCGATTTTTTCCAACGCATCCGCACCCGAATGAATGCCGCCGACTCCAATCAACACCATTTTAGGCTTTCCATGCGCCCGCAAATACCGAATCACCTCCGTCGAACGCGTTTTGACTGGTTTCCCACTCAATCCGCCCATGCCAAGTTGTTGGATAAAGTCCGCATTTTCCTTCAAAGGTTGTCTTGCAATCGTCGTATTCGTGGCGATAATTCCCGCTAAATTCGTTTTTTCAATAATATCCAAAATATCGTCCAATTGACTATCCGACAAATCAGGTGCAATTTTCAATAAAACGGGTTTCGGTTTCGGTTTCAAAAAATTTTGTTTTTGAATCGCTTGAAGCAAATTTAACAAGGGTTCTTTATCCTGCAAAGCCCGCAAATCGGGCGTATTCGGCGAACTCACGTTCACCACAAAATAATCCGCATATTCAAACAACGTTTCAAAACAATATAAATAATCTTCATTCGCTTTTTCATTGGGCGTAACCTTGTTTTTACCAATATTAATACCGATAATGGGCGAATTTTCCGTTTTTTGGTAGGACTTCAAACGCGCTGCTAACGCATTGGCACCTTCATTATTGAAGCCCATCCGATTTATCAACGCTTCTGAATCGGGCAGGCGAAACAAACGCGGTAGTGGATTTCCATCCTGTGGGCGCGGCGTAACCGTCCCAATTTCGATAAATCCAAAACCTAATGCCGTCATATCTGCAAAATACTTGCCGTCTTTGTCGAAGCCCGCCGCCAAACCGACTGGATTTTCAAAGCTCAAACTCATTACTTGTCGTTGAAGCCGCGAGTCGTATATATAAAATATTTTTTTGAACAAATAACGCATCATCGGTATTCTTAAAGCGAATCGCAAGACGTGCATCGTATATAGGTGTGCCACTTCGGGCGAGAGGCGAAATAAGAATGGTTTTAAAATAGAATACATCTTTTTGATAAAAATTGGTAAAAAAAAGGCGAAGATAAGGGAAGAAATAAAAACTAAATAAAGTATTTAAATTGTACCAATGAATTTAATCGCTATCCAAGATTTGCCGCCGCCGCCAGTCGGTAAAACAGGGTTTCCTTGGACGGAAGCGGCGGATTCAGTGCATCCTTTGGAGGCAAATTTACCCAAAATCAGCATTATTACGCCGAGTTTTAATCAAGGACAATATATTGAAGCCACGATTCGGTCTATTTTGTTACAAAATTATCCAAATCTTGAATATATTGTCATTGATGGCGGCAGTACGGATGAGACGGTGGCTATCTTGCAAAAGTATGATAAATGGATTTATTATTGGGTTTCAGAGCCCGATGACGGGCAATCGGATGCGTTGAATAAAGGTTTGGCAAAAGCAACAGGAACCGTTTTTAATTGGTTGAATAGTGATGATTATTATCTTCCAAATGCGTTACAAACGGTTGGACAAGCCTTTAAACAAAATGATTTATTAAATGTGTTTTGTGGGCGAGAAGTTGTTTTACCACCGAATGCCCTTCATCCAGTGACACAGCCGCGTAACCCAACCGTCGTGCGACCGACGTTGGAGGAAACGATTGCGATTGGAACGATTCATCAGCCGCCTACTTTTTTTCGATTGAGTGTTTTTCGACAATTGGGCGCAGTGCCAACCGCCTTGTATTTTTGCATGGATGCCGCTTTGTGGTTGAATTATTTGACCCAATTTGGGTTAGAAAATATTGCGCAGCGTGATGCGATTTTGAATGTATTTAGGCTGCATAATCATTCTAAATCTATGAATTCCAATGCTATATATTATAGTGACCGTTTTAATTTATTAAATGCGTTGGTTCAAAGCAGTGTTTTAAAAAAGGATTTTCCACAACGTTTTTTGAAAAGGCAAAAAACCTTTAACTTATATTTTGAAAAAAAATTTAACCTTGAACGGACCAATGAACGATTGCTTTTAAGCTATATCGCGCAACAATTATTGGCTTATTATAGTCAATGGATGTCTTGGCGCGCCTTTTTTGAATTGTATTTTTATGCGTTGAGCATCGGTTTTTGGAACAGACCTGCTCGTTTATATTTTGCACCATTTATTAAATGGAAACGTGTTTTTATACCGATTCCCTTGAATTTGGATTAAATCGGATTTTTTGGGATTAAATAAGATTGATTTTTGGGATTTGTAGGATTTTAATGCTACAAATCCCAAAAATCCCAAAAATCAATCTTATTTAATCGCAAAAAATCCGATTTAATCCAAATTCAAAAGCGTCTATTTTCATATTTTTAAAACCATGATTGTCAACCCATTAAATAAAATAAAAATGGTATAAATCTTAATTTTGCAAAATTAAAAATTAAAATATACAAGTTTTGACAAACTTTTATATATTTACTGCGTTTTAATGGCAAGAATGCTTTTTTTAAAAGAATCATTAACAAAATCAACCCTACATACCATGCAAACCACGACAACACCGATTCAATTACCTCCAGCTTATAATCAATTGACGAAACATGCTGTTTTTCCAGAAGTTACGCATGATGAAGCAGCACGATATAATTTTTTAGCGAATTTAAATAAACATTTAGCGACGGTCATTGCGCCCGCCAATGCAGTAGCGTTTGAAAAGCGGGTGCGTCCTGCGTTCAAACGCAAGAAAAAACGCGATTTTGATTCTCGCGAGGAGGTCAAAGAGGCGATGCAGCGCGACCCGCAGTATCAAACTTGGAGCGCGTTGCGGCGGGCAACGATGGAAATGCGGCAACAAGCAGGGCGTAGTTTGGTTTTGCGGCAGGCGGAAAAGTTGGCAAAACGGGCAGATGCCCTCAATGCGCAATCGCGAGAAACGTTGGTTTTGAATCCCAATGTCAAAATACCGCATTATTTATCGGTGATGGATAATCATTGTATGCCGGGAAGTTATCATACGGAACTGATTGATAATGATGTAAGTGCAGCAGCAAATTATGATTCAGGCGTATTCGTAACCACAGCAGGTTGTCTCGGCAAATTGTCCGATGGCGGCGGCAAAGCCATTGCGCAATATGTCAAAACGCATTTTCCCCATTTCGTGCCGAAGCGGATTTTAGATATGGGTTGCGGTTTGGGACACAATACATTGCCGTTGGCGCAAGCGTTTCCGAATGCCGAAGTCATTGGCATCGACGTTGCCGCACCGATGTTGCGGTATGGGCATGCGCGGATGGTGGCTTTGGGGATTCGGAACGTTCAATTCATTCAAGCAGATGCACAATTTACAGGTTTTGAAACAGAAAGTTTTGATTGGATTCAAACGACCATGTTTTTGCATGAAACCTCGTTTCGAGCCATGTATGGGATAGGTCGGGAAATATATAAATTATTGAAAACCAATGGTTTAATGTTGAATATTGAGCAACCACAATACGCACCCGAAATGCCTCTTTTTGAACAATTTATTCGAGATTGGGACGCGTATCATAATAATGAGCCGTTTTGGTGCAAAATGCACGATATAGATGTACGGACTTGGATGCAAGATTGTGGTTTTAAAAAAGACAAATTGTTGCAATTTGGGGCGCGGGCGGTCAATGATTATGAAGACTATACCCAACCGCGATTGCCCGAAGTGGAAGATTATGGGCGTTCTGCGATGTGGAATGTTTTTGGGGCTTGGAAGTCGTAGTGTGCATTTTTAATTTAAAATCAATTGATTATGAATCAAAATATTAATGATATAATTTTAGCTTCTAATAAAAGCAAAGGGAAACGACCTTATTTTTTGGACGATGCCGCCGTAGAACGGGTGCTGAATATTACAATGGCAGTAGCCCAAGAATTGGCGGTGACACGAGAGCGTTTGGATACGCTGGAAAGGCTTTTGGAAAAAAAAGGAATTATATATCAAGCGGATATTGAAGCATTTACGCCAACGGAGGCGCAAGCGCAGGAACGTCAACGCTTGCATGCAACGTATATTGCGCGGATTTTGCGCATTGTGCAGCAGGAGGTGGAGGCGATTCATCAAGATGCGGCTTCTAATCGAAGTATGGAGGATATTGCGGATGAATTGGGGCAATCGTAGGGCAGTGGAATTGGGATTAAATGGGATTTTTTTGGGATTAAATAGGATTGATTTTTTTGGATGGATAGGATTTTTAGTTG